>NZ_LUPI01000004.1:0-9044 GCF_001627265.1 Nocardioides sp. REDSEA-S30_B4
CACTCCGGCTTCGTGACCCTCATCCACCTGCCCGAGGGCTGGGCGGCTGAGAAGGTCGCAGCCGCGGTATCGGCTGAGATGTCCCAGCTGCCGGCCTGGTTCGCCAAGACCCTGACCTGGGACCGCGGAACTGAGATGGCCCGCCACGCCGACATCACCGCCGCCACCGGCATCAAGGTCTACTTCGCCGATCCTTACAGCCCCCAACAACGCCCCAGCAACGAGAACACCAACGGGCTGCTGCGCGAGTACATGCCCAAAGGCACCGATCTGTCTGTCCACACCCGCGAAGGCCTCGACGCCATCGCCAAACAGCTCAACAACCGCCCCCGCAAACGACTCGGCTTCCACACCCCAGCCGAGGTCTTCGCTAAGTTGCTCGCCGAAGACCAAACCAAGGGCGTTGCGACCACCCCTTGAAACCGCCGCCCGGACCCCTTCTCCACAGGGCATCCGGGCATCGTGACCAGACCGTGACCGTCGCGGAGCTCGTGGCTCGACCCGCTCACACCTCGACCAACGAGCGGGGCTCGCACCTCGACCCCGCGGGCGCTCGCACATCGACCAGCGGTGGGGGAGGTCGGTGAGGCCCACCTCCTCAGCAGATAGCCTGCGTCCGTGACTTTCGAGCCCGGAATGCCCCCTGCCGACGCAGATGACCACGTCCTCGCCACCTGGCTGGCGGAGGTGGCCGGCCGCCGCCTCCTCGAGGTGCGTGGCGAGGGCCTGGAGGGCAAGGAGCTCAAGGACGCCGGCGACGCCGCGGCCCACGAGCTGCTGATGACCCTGGTCGCCGAGCACCGCCCGGCCGACGCCGTGCTGTCGGAGGAGGGCAAGGACGACAAGGCCCGCCTCACCGCCGACCGCGTCTGGATCATCGACCCGCTCGACGGCACCCGTGAGTTCTCCGAGCCGCCCCGCGATGACTGGGCCGTCCACGTCGCCCTGTCGTCCGGTGGCACGCTGATCGCCGGTGCGGTCGCGCAGCCGGCGCTCGGCGAGACCTTCAACACCGGCGACGCTCCCGTCGTGCCCCCGCGCACGTCGGAGAAGCCGCGCATCGCCGTCTCCCGCAGCCGCCCGCCGGCCTTCGTGCAGGCGCTCGCCGAGGAGATGGGCGCCGAGCTGGTCCCGATGGGCTCGGCCGGCGTGAAGATGATGTCCGTGGTGCGCGACGTGGCCGACGCCTACGTCCACGCCGGCGGCCAGTACGAGTGGGACTCCGCCGCCCCGGTGGCCGTCGCCCGTGCTGCCGGTCTGTTCACCAGCCGGGTCAACGGCGACGAGCTGGTCTACAACCAGGACGACGTCTACCTCCCCGACCTGATCGTGTGCCGCCCGGAGCTGTCGGAGCAGATCCTGGCGTTCATCGCCGAGCACGGCACCGACTGAGCGCCGGACCGGTGACCGTCCGGCACGTCCTGCTCGACGCCGACGGCGTCGTGCAGCACGGCGTGCGCGACCCGTTCGCGCTGCTGCGCCGGTGGGCGGGCGATCGGGCCGAGGAGCTCGGTCGCGCCCTGTGGGCCGCCGAGCGCGGCCCGTTGCGCGGCCAGGGTGACTTCCTCGAGTCCGTGCGCCGCCTCGTCCCGTCGTACGCCGACGTCGACCCGGACACGCTCTACGAGTCGCTCTGGGCCGACATCACCCCCTCCGAGGCGACCCTCGCCCTCGTCGACCGGCTCCGCGGGGCCGGCCTCGGCGTCCACCTCGGCACCAACCAGCACCGCCAGCGCGGCGAGCACATGCGCACCGTGCTCGGGTTCGACCGGCTCTTCGACGTCTCCTGCTACTCCTGGGAGATGGGTACCAAGAAGCCCGAGCCCGACTACTTCGAGATCGCCCTGGAGCGCATCGGCGCCCCCGCCGACGAGGTGCTCTTCGTCGACGACATGGAGGCCAACGTCGAGGCCGCCCGCACGGTCGGGCTGCGTGCCGAGCACTGGCACCTCGACCGCGGCCACGACGTCCTCGAGGACCTGCTCGCCGGCCACGGCGTGCTGCTCGGCTGACCCCGCCGGCGGGGGGCCGCTCGGCGGCCTGATCCGGTCGTTCCGCGGCCGTTCACCTGCGCTCAACCCCGCGCGGACTACCCGTCTCCAGGCGGGGTAGCCCGTTGTGACTACCCCCGGACCGAGCGGGTGACCCGTTCGGGAAATGCGGTCCCAGCGTTCGGCAGCCGTTCACCGATCACGCCCTCTCCCGTCCCCCGAGCCCCTCCACGATGCTGCTGCTACGGCGCTAGCCGGAAGCCGAGCAGAACAGTTTCCGGGGGAGGACCGCGTGACCACGCTGCCGTCGTACGACGCCGCGGCCGGCCAGGACATCCGTCCGCGCCGCATCTCGCGCAAAGCCAGCGGGGTCGACGCCGTCTTCGAGCACTCCGCGCGCGCGGTCGGTGCGTCGGTGTTGGTGATCACCGGCGGGGTCGGGCTGTTCCTGGGCTGGCAGGCCTACCCGACGCTGAGCCGCTACGGCCTAGGCTTCTTCACCGAGTCCTCGTGGAACCCCGAGAGCGACGTCGTCGGGATCGCCGCCGTCCTCACCGGCACGATCTCGATCGCCATCGTGGCGATGTTCTTCGCCTTCCCGCTCTCCCTGCTGACCGCGCTGTTCATCAGCGAGTACGCACCCGAGCGGGCCAAGGCCACCCTGGTCGCGATGGTCGACCTGATGGCCGCGGTGCCCTCGATCGTCTACGGCCTGTGGGGCTACCTCTTGGTGATGCCGCACGCCGGCGACCTCGCGGTGTGGCTGCAGCGGAACCTCGGCTGGCTGCCCTTCTTCGACGTCCGCGGGGCCGACCCCGACGCGGCGGTCGTCGACGCCAGCCGCTACGTCTCGAGCAGCTTCTGCGCCGGCATCGCGGTGGCGATGATGGTGCTGCCGATGGCGTGCGCCGTGATGCGCCAGGTCTTCTCCCAGACCCCGCAGGGGGAGAAGGAGGCCGCCCTCGCCCTGGGGGCCACGAAGTGGGGGATGATCACCTCCGTCGTGCTGCCCTTCGGCCGCGGCGGCATCATCGGCGGCACCATGCTCGGCCTGGGCCGCGCGCTCGGGGAGACCATCGCGGTCGTCCTCATCATCAGCCCGACGTTCGAGGTGAAGCCGAACCTCACCGAGATCGGCAGCAACTCGGTCTCGGCGCTGATCGCCGGCCGCTTCGGCGAGGCCAACGCCGCCCAGCTCTCCGCGCTGCTGGCCGCCGGCTTCGTGCTCTTCCTCATCACCCTGGTCGTCAACACCCTCGCCTCGGTCGTGGTCAACCGCAGCCGCTCGGGTGCCGGGACGGACGCCTGATGACCACCACGCCCGAGATGACGCCGGCCACGGCGACACCGCTGACGACGTACCTCCCGCAGGTCGACGACGACGCGCCGCCGCCGGTGCCCCGCCGGTCGCTGGGTCGCCCGAGCCCCGACGAGCAGCTGACCCGGTGGGGTCCCTGGCTGTCCTCGGCGGCCCTGGCCTGGCTGGTCACCCAGCAGCTGCTGCCGCTGGCGGGCGTGGCGTGGTTCGTCGTCAGCTGGTTCCTGCTCGGTCTGGTGGTCACTGCGGTCACCGCCGCGATGCACGGCGGCTGGATCGAGGTGAAGGACCGCGTCGCCGCGGCCGTCATCACCGGTGGTGCGCTCAGCGTGGGCGTCGCGCTGGTCTCGACCGTCGGCTTCGTCTTCCTGCGCGGCTGGGAGCCGCTGACCCACCTGAACTTCCTGACCGACGACATGTCGGGCGTGGGCCCCAAGGACGCCTTCGACCGCGGTGGCATCGCGCACGCGATCCTCGGCTCGCTCATCCAGCTGGGCATCGGCCTGGCGATCACGCTCCCGCTGGGCATCGGTACGGCGGTGTTCATGACCGAGGTCGGTGGTCGGTTCGCCCGGCTCGTGCGCACCATCGTCGAGGCGATGACCGCGCTCCCGTCGATCGTCGCCGGCCTGTTCGTCTACACCGTCTTCATCATCATGCTCGGCCAGCCGCGCTCGGGCCTGGCCGCGGGCCTGGCCATCGCGGTGATGATGCTGCCGATCATCGCGCGTGCCGCCGACGTGGTGCTGCGCGTCGTGCCCGGCGGCCTGCGCGAGGCGAGCCTGGCGTTGGGTGCATCGCGGTGGAAGACCGTCTGGCACGTCGTGCTCCCGACGGCCCGACCCGGCCTGGCCACGGCCGTCATCCTCGGTTCGGCGCGCGGTGTCGGCGAGACCAGCCCGGTGCTCATCACCTCGGGCGCGGCGGCGTTCTTCGTCACCGACCCGGTCGGTGGGGCGATGAACTCGCTGCCCCTGTTCATCTACAGCAACGTCCGTTCCGGCGAGGAGCAGGCGATCGACCGCGCCTTCGGCGCCGCCAGCGTCCTGCTGATGCTGGTGCTCCTGCTCTTCGTCATCGCCCGCGTGCTGGCCAGGCCGCCGCGTGCGAAGGCCACCTCCCGCCGCCGGCTCGCCCTCCCGCGGCGCCAGTCCGGCTCGAACGCCGCTCACGCCTCCGACCAGCCCTCTCACCAGCCCCTCGACCAGCCCGAAAGCCAGGACCCCCGGTGAACCGCCTGCTCTCCGTGCTCGCGCGCTGCGCGACCGCCTCCGCCCTCGCCATCGCCGGCGTGGCCTCCGTCCCGGCGGCGGCCCGGGCCGCGACCTACGCCCAGATCGAGGGGACCGGGTCGACCTGGTCCGAGGTCATCGTCCAGCAGTGGATCGCCGACGTGGACGCCTCGGGCATGAAGGTCGTCTACACCGGCGGCGGCTCGACCAAGGGCCGCAAGGACTTCGCGCAGGACACCAACGACTTCGCCATCTCCGAGATCCCGTTCCAGGGCACCGACGAGCAGGGCAACGCCGACACCTCCAACGGCCGCTCGTTCGCCTACCTGCCGATCGTCGCGGGCGGCACCGCCTTCACCTACCAGCTCAAGGTGGGCAACGAGCTGGTCCGCAACCTGCGGCTCTCGGGCGAGACGCTCACGAAGATCTTCACCAACCAGATCACCAACTGGAACGACCCGGCGATCACCAAGGACAACAACGGGCGCGCGTTCCCGAACCTGCCGATCACGCCGGTCGTGCGATCGGACGGGTCCGGCACGACGGCGCAGCTCACCACGTGGATGGACAAGGAGTACCCATCCATCTGGCGGCCGTACTTCGGTAAGTCCGGGCTGACGTCGTACTACCCGAAGAAGTCGGGCTCGCGCACCGTGAGCCAGGCCGGGTCCGACCAGGTCATGAACTTCATCTCCTCGACCTACGGCAACGGCACCATCGGGTACGTCGAGTACTCCTACCCGGTCAACAAGAACTACCCGGTCGTGAAGGTGCTCAACAAGGGCGGCTACTACGTCGAGCCGACGCAGTACAACGTCGCGGTGGCGCTGACGAAGGCGCGCATCAACACCTCGAACCCGAACGACCCGAGCACCTACCTCACCCAGATCCTCGACGACGTGTACCGCAACCCGGACCCGCGGGCCTACCCGATCTCGTCGTACTCCTACATGGTCATTCCGACCGCCTCCGACGACCCGCGCATGACCACCGCCAAGCGCCAGACGCTGGCCGACTTCATGTACTACTCGCTGTGCGCCGGGCAGACCAAGGCCGGCCCGTACGGCTACTCGCCGCTGCCGCTGAACCTGGTGCAGGCCGGCTTCGACCAGATCGCCAAGCTGGGCAAGGCCGACAAGGACGTCGACCTCACGAACCGCGACGTGCGCTCGTGCAACAACCCGACCTTCGACGGCAAGAACCTCAGCAACAACAAGCTGGCCCAGATCGCTCCCCAGCCGGCCGCCTGCGACAAGGCCGGCGCCGGGCCCTGCGGCACCTCCACGGGCACCGGTGACCCCTCGACCGACGAGGGCGATGGCGGCACGACCGACGAGGGCGACGGCTCCGGAGACGGAGGTGGAGGTGGTGGGACCGACGTCGACACCGGGGGAGAGGTCACCACCGACGCACCCGGCAGCGTCGACCCCGTCACCGGGGAGGTCGTCGGGGGAGACACCGGCGCGGTGAGCGACGGTGCGGCCGTGTACGCCGACCCCAGCACCGTCCTGGTCGCCGACCGAGCCGGCGACACCCGGGCCTTCGCCTGGCTCTCCGGGCTGCTGCTGGTGACCCTCGTGGTGCTGCCCGGTCTCTACGTCTCGGCGCTGCGTCGCCGCGGCCCGGCAGGAGCCCGGTCGTGAGCGCGGTCGTCAGCGGTGGGGTCCGCCCCCGGCGCGCACTCGCCGCCGCCGTCCTCCTGAGCCTGGGCTCCGGGCTGGTGCTGGCGGGGCCGAGCAGCACCGGAGCCACCGAGCCGGTGGCCCGCGCCGGCGCCGGCGCGCCGGCGTACTCGGAGACGAAGACGCTGCAGCGCGTGGTCACCAAGCCCGACGGCAGCCTGCAGGAGTTCCCGGCCTACACCGTGACGGTCACCGCCGACCAGACCACGGACCTGCGGGGCCGGCAGCGGATCCGGATCGCCTGGAAGGGCGCCCAGCCCAGCGGCGGCCGTGCCAGCAACCCGTTCGGCGAGAGCGGCCTGGCCCAGGAGTACCCGGTCGTCATCATGCAGTGCCGCGGTGTCGAGGAGCCGGGCAAGGGCGAGGAGCAGCTGCGACCCGAGACCTGCTGGACCGCGTCGTTCGCGCAGCGCTCGCAGATCACCCGCAGCGACGGCGAGGCCGCCTGGCGCCACGACCTCGACGCCGACGAGGCGGACAAGGGGCGGGTCTCTGGCCTCGACCCGCTGCCGGGTGCGGACGTGTGCCCCACCGCCGACATCGCCGGCTACAGCACCCGGCTCACGCCCTTCGTCGCCGCCTCGGGCAAGGTCTTCCCGGCCTGCCAGGCCGACCAGATGCCGCCCGAGGCCGCGGTGGGTGCGGCCTTCCCGGCCGCCGAGCTGGCGGCCTTCACCGACCTCGACGGTCGCGGCGAGGTGCAGTTCGAGGTCCGCTCGGACGTGGAGAACGAGTCGCTGGGCTGCAACCACGAGACCGCGTGCTCCATCGTCGTCATCCCCATCGTGGGCCTCTCCTGCGACCAGCCGTCCTCGCCGCCGACGGCGTCGGACAACGCCTGCCGGCGCACCGGGCGCTTCGTGCCGGGGAGCGGCAACGTCGCCTCCGAGGGGGTCGACCAGGCCGTCTCGCCGTCCCTGTGGTGGGCGGCGTCGCAGTGGAAGAACCGCTTCACCATCCCGATCACCTTCGGGCTCCCGCCCGACACCTGCGACATCCTCGACGCCCGCGCACCCACCGGCTTCTACGGCACCGAGCTGCTCGCGCAGGCGGCGCTGCAGTGGTCGCCGGCGTACTGCCTGCGCAAGGACCGCTTCAAGTTCCAGCACAACCAGATGTCCGACGAGGCCGGCTTCACGCTGATGGAGAACGGCGGCGGCGCCGCGGCGCTCGTCAGCTCCGAGCAGACCCAGGTCGGACTCGACCCCGTCGGCTACGCGCCGACGGCCGTCACCGGGTTCGCCATCGGCTACGTCGTCGACAGGCCCGACAACGCGGGTGAGCTCGCGACGCTGCGGATCACCCCGCGGCTGGTGGCCAAGCTGCTGACCCAGTCCTACCTCGGCTCCGACCTCGGCCGCGGCCACCCCGGCATGGAGGGCAATCCGCTCTCGATCATGCAGGACCCGGAGTTCGTGCGGCTCAACCCCGGCCTGAGCCAGATCAACCAGGAGGTCGGGGCGACGCTGCTGTCGCTGTCGAACCAGTCCGACATCATCCGCCAGCTGACCGACTGGGTCATGCAGGACCGGGCAGCGCGCGACTTCGTCAGCGGCGAGGCGGACCAGTGGGGCATGGTCGTCAACCCCAACTACGAGGGTCTGGCGCTGCCGGCCTCCGAGATCCCGCTGCTCGACGACTTCGTGCCCGAGACCGGGAACACCTGCCGTCAGGAGAACCCGGCGGTCTACTTCAACCAGATCGCGGCTCCCGTCACGACGCTGCGCAAGATCAGCGAGGCGCTCCTCGACGCCCACCCGAACGTGCAGACCCGGTGCGAGCTCGACGCCGACACCGGTCTCTACAAGGTGGGCCGCATCGGGCGGCAGTCCTACGGCGCGCGCTTCATGCTCGGGCTGGTGAGCCTCGGCGACGTCGAGCGCTACGGCCTCAAGGCGGCCGCCCTGCAGGCCGCGCCCGGGAAGTTCGTCGAGCCCACCGAGTCCTCCATGGCGGCTGCGGTGTCGCTCATGGAGCCGGGCGAGGAGACGCTCCCGTTCACCCTCGACCAGGCGGACGTGCGCACGAGCTCGAAGGCCTACCCCGGCACGATGGTCGTCTACACGGCCGCGCGGATGCAGAACCTCGACGAGGCCGACGCGGCCAAGGTCGCCCAGTTCATCCGGGTCGCCACCTCCGAGGGCCAGCGACCCGGCCCGGGCAACGGCCAGCTGCCCGCGGGCTACCTCCCGCTGCGTCGTACCGGCGTGACCGCGGGGTTGTACGCCGCCGCGCAGGACGTCGCGACCGCCATCGGCACCCAGACGCCGCCGGCCTCGACGCTCCCCGACCCCGTCGACCTGACGACCGACGGGGGCTCCGACGGCACCGACGTGCCCACCACCGTGCCGGACGCGCCTGCGGTCGAGGAGCCGCCGGTCGCCGAGGAGCCCACCGAGGCGCCGGCACCGGTCGAGGAGGACACCGCCCCCGTCGCGATGCCCGCGACCACGGCCATCTCCTCGCGCACCGCGGGTCTGCTGCTGCCGCTGCTGTTCCTCGGCGGACTGCTCGGCAGCCTGGCCGTGGCCGGCACCCGCTTCCTCGTCCGACCGCCCCGGCAGGGCTGAGCCGTGACCATGACGCAACCGTCCCGCACCACGCCGACCCGCCGGGCCGAGAAGGCGGCCAAGCCCGCCAAACCGGCCAAGCCGCGGAAGCCGCCCAGGCCGGCGCGTGCCCCGCGGCCTCCGCTGACCGGCACCCCGGCCGTCACCTCGTCGGCGGCGACGATGCTCGCGGTGGTCTGCCTGTGGGTCTTCGTGCAGCTGCTGCTGCTCGGCGACCTCAAGCACGAGCGCGCCCAGGACCTGCTCTACGC
>NZ_LUPI01000040.1:0-18915 GCF_001627265.1 Nocardioides sp. REDSEA-S30_B4
CCAGGCGCACGGCCTCGGCCACGTCGTAGGTGTCCACCAGCAGCGTCGTCCCCGCCCCCAGCGACCGCACCTGGGCGCGGAACGCGTCCGCCTCGGAGTCGTGGAGCAGCGTGAACGCGTGCGCCGACGTGCCGGTCGTCGGCACCCCGTGACGCTGCCGGGCGGCGAGGTTGGAGGACCCCGCGAACCCTGCGACGTACGCCGCCCGCGCGGCCGCGACCGCGGCCTCCTCGTGCGTGCGCCGCGACCCCATCTCGATGCAGGCCCGGTCCCCGGCGGCCCGCGTCATCCGCGAGGCGGCCGAGGCGATCGCCGAGTCGTGGTTGTAGATCGAGAGCAGCAACGTCTCCAGCAGCACCGCCTCGGCGAACGGCGCCTCCACCACCAGGAGCGGTGAGCCCGGGAAGTAGGCCTCGCCCTCGGCGTACCCCCACACGTCGCCGGTGAAGCGCCACCGCGCCAGCCGCTCCAGCGTCGCGCCGTCCACCACCTCGGCCAGCACGGCCAGCGTCGGCTCGTCGAAGCGGAAGCGCTCCAGCGCGTCGAGCGCGCGGCCGACCCCCGCCACCACGCCGTAGCGCCGGCCCTCGGGCAGCCGCCGTCCGAACAGCTCGAAGACGCAGCGCCGCTCGGCGGTCCCCGAGGCGAGGGCGGCCTGCAGCATCGTCAGCTCGTAGTGGTCGGTCAGCAGGGCCGTGGACGGTCCGAGGGCGTCGCTCACCCCTAGGACCCTAGGCCGCACGTGGGTGTGTGGAAGCATGGGTGGCGTGACCGCGCCCAGCCCCGTCGAGGTCGAGCCGACCTTCGACACCGACGAGATCGTGAGGCCCGCGACCCCGTGGGTCACGATCGTCTGGAACGACCCGGTCAACCTGATGTCCTACGTCACCTACGTCTTCCGCACCTACTTCGGCTACGACAAGCGCAAGGCCGAGAAGCTGATGATGGAGGTCCACGAGGACGGCCGCTCGGTGGTCTCCTCGGGCTCGCGCGAGGAGATGGAGCGCGACGTGCAGGCGATGCACGAGTACGGCCTCTGGGCCACCATGCAGCGCGAGGACCAGCCATGAGGGCCGTGTAGTGGGAGCCTTCACCCGCCACCGCCGCAGCGGCGCGGTCATCGCCACGTTCTCCGGGTTCGAGGCCGATCTGCTGCGCTCGCTGGCCTCCCAGATCGTCGAGCTGCTCCACCACGAGGCGGCCGTGCCCGACGACCGCGACCCGCTCGAGGCGCTGATGGACTTCTCCGGCCCGACCACCGCGCCGGAGGACCCCGTGCTCGCGCGGCTCTTCCCGACGGCGTACGCCGACGACGAGGAGGCGGCCGCGGAGTTCCGTCGCTTCACCGAGGGCACGCTGCGCGAGGGCAAGGCGAAGGCCGCGGGCACCATCATCGACACCCTCGAGGACGCCGGCCTGCCCGACGAGCTGCGCGAGGACGGCCTGACCATCGACGTCGAGATGGACGAGCCCACAGCGCAGACCTGGATGCGCTCCTTCACCGACATCCGGCTCGCGCTGGCGACCCGCCTCGGCGTCGAGGACGGCGACGAGGAGTACTGGTACTCCCTGCCCGACGACGACCCGCGCGCCCAGGCCCACGACATCTACGAGTGGGTCGGCTGGCTGCAGGAGACCCTGGTCGGCGCGCTCAGCTGATCACGCGCGCGGGCGGCCGGACGAGGTGCTCCGACGACGCCCAGCACCATGAGGTACGCCGCAGCCGACCCGGTCCGGTCCCCGGGCGGATATGGGGTCCGAGCGCCCCGCGCCCTAGTCTGGCGGGCATGCTGACCATCGACCAGGCGACGTACGACGCGATCATCGCGCACGCCAAGCGGGACCACCCCGACGAGTGCTGCGGCATCGTGGCGGGCGCCGAGGGCAGCGACCGTCCCGAGCGGCACGTGGAGATGGTCAACGCCGCCGGCAGCCCGACGTTCTACGAGTTCGACTCCACCGAGCTGCTCGAGCTGTACAAGCAGATGTGGGACCGCGACGAGGAGCCGGTGGTGATCTACCACTCGCACACGGCCACCGAGGCCTACCCGAGCCGCACCGACATCGCCCTGGCCAGCGAGCCGGGCGCGCACTACGTGCTGGTCTCGACGAGGGAGCACGGGAATAACGAGGGCCCTGTGGAGTTCAGGTCCTATCGGATCGTCGACGGCGAGGTGACCGAGGAAGAGGTCACCGTCGTCCCCACGCTCGCCTGATCCCTGAGCCTGATCCACGAGCCTGATCCACGAGCCTGATCCACGAGCATCGCGAAGAAGAGGAGCAGCATGTCCATCGAGGTCCGGATCCCCACCATCCTGCGCACCTACACCGGCGGTGAGAAGGCCGTGTCCGGCGAGGGCGGCAGCCTGAGTGCCCTGATCGACGACCTCGAGGCCAAGCACCCCGGCCTCAAGGACCGTCTGGTCGAGGAGAAGAACGGCGCCGACGACCTGCGCCGTTTCGTCAACATCTACATCAACGACGAGGACGTCCGCTTCATGGGCGGCCTCGAGGCCCCGCTCTCCGACGGCGACCAGGTCGTCGTGCTGCCGGCTGTCGCCGGTGGCGCGCGCTGAGCACCTTCCTCTGAGCGCCCGTGCGGTACGACAACCTGCTCGCCTCGGTCGGCGGCACGCCCCTCGTGGGGCTTCCCCGGCTCTCGCCGAGCCCTGACGTCCGCCTGTGGGCCAAGCTCGAGGACCGCAACCCGACCGGCTCCATCAAGGACCGGCCGGCGCTGCGGATGATCGAGGAGGCCGAGAAGGACGGCACCCTGCGTCCGGGGTGCACGATCCTCGAGCCGACCTCCGGCAACACCGGCATCTCGCTGGCGATGGCGGCCAAGCTCAAGGGCTACCGCATCGTGTGCGTGATGCCGGAGAACACCTCCGAGGAGCGCCGTCAGCTGCTGCGCATGTGGGGTGCCGAGATCGTCTCCAGCCCGGCGGCCGGCGGCTCCAACGAGGCCGTGCGCGTCGCCAAGCGGGTCTCCGAGGAGCACCCCGACTGGGTGATGCTCTACCAGTACGGCAACGCCGCCAACGCCCTCGCGCACGAGGAGGGCACCGGCCCCGAGCTGCTCGAGGACCTGCCCTCGATCACCCACTTCGTGGCCGGCCTGGGCACCACCGGCACCCTCATGGGCGTCAGTCGCTACTTCCGCCGCGCCAAGCCCGAGGTCAGGATCGTGGCGGCCGAGCCGCGCTACGGCGAGCTGGTCTACGGTCTGCGCAACCTCGACGAGGGCTTCGTCCCCGAGCTGTACGACGCCTCGCTGATCGACTCGCGGTTCTCGGTCGGTCCCCGTGACGCCGTGCGGCGGGTGCGCGAGCTGCTCGAGCTCGAGGGCATCTTCGCCGGTGTCTCCACCGGCGCGATCCTGCACGCCGCGATGGGACAGGCCGCCAAGGCTGTCAAGGCGGGCGAGTCGGCTGACATAGCCTTCGTGGTGTGCGACGGCGGCTGGAAGTACCTCTCGACCGGGGCCTACGAGGGCACCGTGGACGAGGCCGAGGACAGGCTCGAGGGACAGCTCTGGGCCTAGCTGCCCTGCTGCTCGCCGCGCTCCCCACCGCTGCGGCCCCCGCGTGGGCCGAGGACCCGCTCCAGCCGGTGACCTCGACGGCTCCGCCCGTCGTGACCGGCGAGACCACCTTCGGCGAGACCCTCACCGCCTCGACCGGCGAGTGGGAGACCGACGAGCCGGACGAGCCGCTGACCCACACCTACCGGTGGCTCCGCGACGGTGAGCCGGTGCGCGGTGCCCGCGAGGCGACCTACACCCTCGACCTCGACGACCTGCGGCACCGGCTGCAGGTCGAGGTCACGGTCACCGACGCCGACGGCAACTCCCAGACGGCCCTCTCCGAGCCGACCGACAAGGTCCGGCGGGCCCGGTTGGTGCTGCGCGGCGACCCGAAGGTCCGCGGCGAGCAGCGGTTCACCCGCACGGTCCGGGCCACGCCGGGTCGGTGGCGGACCGAGCCGACGAAGGTGCGCTACCGGTGGCTGCGGGACGGCGAGCGCATCCGGGGCGCACGCGAGGCGTCGTACCGCATCGGCGTGGCCGACGTCGGCCACCGGCTGCGCGTCGAGGTCGTCGCGACCGCCCCCGGGCACACCCGTGAGCGCGCCCGATCCGAGCGCACCGACAAGGTCATGCACCGCGTCGGCGTGCAGCGCTCGGTGACCTACAGCGTCGCCACGCGCGGCCCGGTGACCGCGAGTGTGAAGGAGTTCGCACGGCTGGCGCAGCAGACATTCGAGGACCCGCGCGGCTGGCGCGGCGGGGGAGTCGCCTTCCGCCGGGTGGCCAAGGGCGGGTCGTTCACGCTGGTGCTGGCGACCGCGGAGCAGGTGCCGTCGTTCTCCTCGCAGTGCTCGTCGCAGTGGTCGTGCCGGGTGGGGCGGTTCGTGGTCATCAACCAGACCCGGTGGCGCCACGCGTCGCCGGCCTGGAACGCGGCCGGGCGCTCGCTGCGCGACTACCGCCACATGGTCGTCAACCACGAGGTCGGGCACTGGCTCGGCCTGGGGCACTCCGGTTGCCCGGGTGCCGGCAAGCCGGCGCCGGTGATGATGCAGCAGTCCAAGGGCCGTGACGGCTGCACGTTCAACCCGTTCCCGACGCTCGCGGAGCAGGGCCGGGTCTGAGGGTCTCTGAGACACCTCCTCACGAAGTCGTGACCGGGGAGTAACCACCGTCACAGTCGGCCGTTAGGCCCTCCGTGCGACTCTCCACGACCCTCGGAACTGCCATCGCGACCGGCCTCGGCGCTCTGCTGGTGGCGGTGCCCACCGGTGCCGCCTCCTCGGCCGTCGGCGCCGCGCCGACGACCAGCGCTCCGGCCGCCTCGGCGCCCGACGTACCCACGACCGACCGACCAGCAGCCCGCAAGGCAGCCCGGAAGGCCGACCGCTACCGCGCCGACATCACCTGGACCGAGCACGGCATCCCGCACATCAAGGCCAAGGACTTCGTCGGCCTGGGCTACGGCAGCGGGTACGCCGCTGCCGAGATGAGCCTGTGCACGCTGTTCGACACCCTGGTGACCGGGCGCGGTGAGCGGTCGCGGTGGTTCGGGCCGGACGAGGTCTACGACGACCAGGTGACACTGCGCGCGACCAACCTGCAGGTCGACACCGTCGTCACCGACCTCCACGACCGCAGGGTCGTCGAGGGCCTGCTGAAGGACAGGACGCGCGGACCGGGTCGGCAGGCGCGCCAGATGGTCGACGGCTACGTCGCCGGCATCAACCGGTGGGTCCGGGAGAACAAGGTCACCGACCCCGCGTGCAAGGGCGCGGGCTACATCAAGCCGAACGTCACCACCCTCGACCTCTGGTACGGCGTCTACCTGGCCAACCTGCTGGCCTCCACCGGTGTGTTCATGGCCGAGATCGCCGACGCCGCGCCCCCGAGCCCGACCGACCCCGGTCTGCCCAACCTCCCGGTGCGTGCCGCCGACGTCGACCGCGACGCCCTGCTCGCCGGTCTCGGTCGCGACCCCGAGCGTCCGTTCGGGTCCAACGCCACCGCCGTCGGCAGCGACAACACCTCCACCGGCAGCGCGATGATCCTGGGCAACCCGCACTTCCCGTGGCGCGGGCGCTACCACTTCACCCAGCAGCACCTGACGATCCCGGGCAAGTACGACGTCGCCGGGGCCTCGCTGATCGGGTCGCCCGCGGTCAACATCGGCTTCAACGACGACGTCGCCTGGTCGCACACGGTCTCGACGGCCTACCGGTTCACGCCGTACGAGTACCTCACGCCGGTCGCGGCCAGCCCGACGACGTACCTCACCGACACCGGCCCGGCCGAGCTCGACCACCGCGAGGTGGAGGTGGTGGTGAAGGGTCAGGACGGGAAGCTCGAGACGGTCACCGAGGACGTCTACCGCACCGCCGAGGGCTACGTCATCGACGCCCCGGACCTGCTGATGCCGTGGGGTCTCGCGAGCCTGTGGGCGATCCGCGACGCCAACGCCGAGCACCTGCGCACCATCGACACGTTCCTCGAGATGGGCAAGGCCGAGGACGTGGAGGACCTGCTGCGCCGCCAGGACCGCGCGGCCGGCATGCCGTGGGTCAACACGACGGCCGCCGACCGCAAGGGGCAGGTGCTGTACGCCGACCACTCGGTCGTCCCGCACGTCACCGACGAGATGGCGGCCACCTGCATGACGGTCGTGGGGCGGGTGCTGAACGAGGTGGCGGGCCTGCCCGGCCTCGACGGCACGCGCGCCGGCAGCTCGTGCGCCTGGGGCGCCGACGAGGACGCCTCGCGTCCCGGGATCCTCGGGCCGGAGAACCTGCCCTCGCTCGTCACCCGCGACTGGGTGATGAACGCCAACGACTCCTACTGGACCCCCAACGACGAGGTCCGGCTCGAGGGCTACGACGCGATCATCGGCTGCGAGGACTGCGCCCGCACGATGCGCACCCGCGTGGTCGCGGCGTACGTCGCCGACCGGCTCGCCGCGGGGAAGAAGGAGACCCCGCGCAGCCTGGCCGGGCACCAGCACGAGAACCGCGTCATGGCCGCCGAGGTGATGCGCGAGGGCGGCGCGCTCGACGCCGTCTGCGAGGCCACCGGCGAGACCGAGGCCTGCGAGGCGCTCGCGGCCTGGGACGGCCGCTCGGACAAGCGGTCGCGGGGTGTGCACCTCTTCGAGGCGTTCGTGTCCAAGCTGCCCTCCGCGCTCCCTGTGGTCGGCATCAACACCATCTGGACCACCCCGTTCGACCCCAGCGACCCGTTCAACACCCCGGCCGGGCTCAACACCGCGGACCCGCAGGTCATCCAGGCGATGCAGGACGCCATCGACGAGGTGCGTGACGCCGGCGTCGCGTTCGACGCCCGGTGGGGCTCGCTGCAGGTGGCCGGTGACCGTGGAGCGCCGGCGATCCCGCTGGGCGGTGGGCTCGGCGACTCCGCCGGCAACGCCAACGCCCTGAAGTCGTACCTCCCCGAGGAGAACGACGACAGGTACCAGCCGATCACCTACGGCTCCTCGCACATCCAGGCGATCGCATTCCGCAAGAAGGGTGCACCGATCGCGCGGACGATCCTGACCTACAGCCAGTCCGAGGACCCGACCTCGCGCTTCCACGCCGACCAGACGCGCCTGTTCTCGCAGGAGAAGTGGGTGCGGTTCGCCTGGACCGGCAAGCAGATCCGCAAGGCCCGCATCGGCGTCACCCGCCTGCGCTGACCCACATCCGTCCTGCCGAGCCGGCGTGTTGATGCGCCGGTTCGGCGGGGTGGGGCGGGTCAGGTGGGGTCGCCCAGGCGGGCGGCGTCCTGGCGGGTCAGGTCGGGGTCGCCACCGGCCAGCACCAGGTCGTCGAGCATGCGGGAGGCCTTGGCGAGCGTCTCGGCGACGTAGGCCTTGGTGCGCTCCAGGTCGCCCAGCTCAGCGGCGTACATCGCGGCGGTGAGTCCTTGGACGACGTTGTCGTTGAGCTCGGCGGCCTGGCGGCGTGCCTGCAGCTCCTCGGCCAGGCGGACGGCGGTCTCCTCGTGGGCCTGCTCGGCGCGCACCCGGTCGGTGATGTCGATGCAGGTGCCGCGGAAACGGATCGGGGTGCCGTTGGCGTCCGTCAGCACCTGCCCGTTGGAGGCCAGGTAGCGCAGCTCCCCGTCGGGGCGCACGATCCGCTCGACCATCTCGTAGGGCTCGCCGCTGGCGTAGGCCTGCTGGTGGACCGCGCGGACCATGTCGCGGTCGTCGGGGTGGATGTGCTGCATGAAGACGTCGTACGACGCCTGGATCGCGCCCGGCTCGTAGCCGTAGATCCGGTACAGCTGGTCCGACCAGGTGTTGGTGTCGGACTCGATGTGCCAGTCGTAGTCGCCCATCTCCGCCAGGCGCTGTGCGTTGTCGACCCTGGACCGTAGGTCAGCGAGCTCACCGAGTGCCGTGACGAGGTCCTGGGGTTCCTCCCGGGTTCCCATGCCCTCCACTGTCCTCCCGAGGCGTCATCCGCGCAGGAGGATGCCGGCCAAGCCCGGTAAAGAATGCGTGAGGGTCACCCGTCGGCGTCGGCGGTGAGCACCAGGTCCTGGTCGGTGCCGATGGTCGAGCCAGGGATCGCGCGCAGCCCCAGCAGGCTCAGCGCGAGGTTGGCGACGTCGCCGTTGCGCACCGGCTGGCGGGCCGCGCCGTAGCCGGGGCGCTTGCGGCGGGGCTTCCTGTACGTCGGGTTCAGTGCGTAGAGGTCCTCCGCGTCGACTCCGTCGCCCCACGTCAGGAACGGCACCCGGTAGTGCTCGCGCACGGTCGCGTCGGCGTGGCCCGTGCCGGAGCCGCCGTGGTCGGAGGTCAGCACGATCGTCAGGTGCTTGCGCAGCACCGGCTTGCCGGCCACGGTGTCGAGCACGTCGGAGAGCCAGCCGTCCACGGTGCGTACGGCGTCGGCGTACTGGCTCGAGGCCCACCCGTGCGCGTGGCCGGCCAGGTCGGCGGCGGCCAGGTGCAGGAAGGTGAGGGTGCGGGTCTCGCGGCGTAGGTCCTTGCGCGCCTTGCGCACCAGGCGTGCGCCGCGGCCGTCGAGGGTGTAGCGGTCCAGCGCCTTCGGCCAGGACCGCTCGAAGAGGGAGAACTTCGACTTGCCGGTGAACAGGGCCGTGGTGCCGCCGGCGCGGTGGACCCGGGCGAAGACCGAGCCGACGTCCTCGCCGGCCGCCTGGTGGACGGTGGTGCCGGGCTCGTCGGTGTTCCAGGTGACGCCGTGCCCGCCGTGGTCGGTGTCGATGCGGCGGCCGGTGATCATGCTGGTGTGGTCGGGCAGGGTCTCGGTCTGCTCCACGACGGTCCGCGCGTCGAGCGTGCCCGCGCCCTCCTGGCGCAGCCGGGTGAAGGCCGGAATCTCGGAGGCGTCGAGCTCCTTGAGCACCGAGGACCGCAGCCCGTCGACGCTGATGACCAGGACGCGCCGCTTCGTGTCCAGCTCCTCGGCCCGGCGCTGCTCGACGCCCGGGGCACCGGCCGAGGCGACCATGGCCGTGCCGTCCGGGCCGGGGAGTGGAGCCAGGACGGCGACCGCGAGCAGCGTGACCAGGAGAGGGGCCAGCAGGGGTGCCAGCAGGAAGGTCGGGGCGGCGCTCCGGCGCGTGGGTCGCGACACGTCCGCGACGCTACCCCGGGTCCGCGGACTAGGGTGAGGCTCGTGACGAGCTCGATGACGAGGGACGCCCCGCTGGGCATCTTCGACTCCGGTTTCGGCGGGCTCACGGTCGCGCGCTCGGTGATCGACCAGCTGCCGCACGAGTCGGTCGTCTACGTCGGCGACACCGCCCGCCAGCCCTACGGGCCCAAGCCGATCGGCGAGGTGCGGGAGTACGCCCTGGAGTGCCTCGACCACCTCGTCGAGCAGGGCGTCAAGGCGCTGGTGATCGCCTGCAACTCCGCCTCGGCCGCGATGCTGCGCGACGCCCGCGAGCGCTACGACGTCCCCGTGGTCGAGGTGATCTTCCCGGCGACCCGGCGCGCGGTGCAGGCCACTCGCAACGGCCGGATCGGCGTCATCTGCACCCGCGCCACGGCCGAGTCGATGGCCTACGACGACGCGTTCGCCGCCGCGCCCCACCTCACGTTGCAGACGCAGGTCTGCCCGCGCTTCGTGGAGTTCGTCGAGGCGGGGGTGACCGGCGGCGACGAGCTGCTCGAGGCCGCCCACGAGTACCTCGACCCGCTGGTCGAGGCCGGCGTCGACACCCTGGTGCTCGGGTGCACCCACTACCCCCTGCTCACCGGTGTCATCTCCTACGTCATGGGCGACGGCGTCACGCTGGTCTCCTCGGCCGAGGAGTGCGCCAAGGACGTCTACAAGATGCTGGCGACGACCGACCTGATGCGCGAGGGCGGCGACCCGTCGTACACCTTCCTCACCACCGGCGCGCCGCAGGAGTTCGAGTCTATCGGGCGCCGGTTCCTCGGCCCGGAGATGATCGCGGCCAGCCAGTTCGCGGGAGGCCTGGTGGCAGGAGGGCTGGGATGAGCATGCAGCTGACGATCGTGGGGTGCAGCGGGTCCTACCCGGGCCCGGACTCGCCCGCGTCGTGCTACCTGGTGCAGGCCGAGCACGAGGGCCGCACCTGGAACATCCTGATGGACCTCGGCAACGGGGCGCTGGGAGCGCTGCACCGCTACGTCGACCCGCTCGACATCGACGCGGTGTTCCTCTCCCACCTGCACGCCGACCACTGCATCGACATGACCAGCTACTACGTGCTGCGCAAGTACCACCCCTCCGGCGAGCAGGAGCCGCTGCCGGTGTGGGGGCCACGGCGCACGGCGCGGCGCCTCGCGCGGGCCTACGACCTGCCCAAGAAGCCGGGCATGCGCGAGGAGTTCGTGTTCCGCCGGCTGCGCCCCGAGGAGGACCCGGTCGAGGTCGGGCCGTTCTCGGTGACGCCGTACGCCGTCGACCACCCGGTCGAGGCCTACGCCTTCCGCGTGCAGGTCGGCGACCGGGTGCTGGCCTACAGCGGCGACACCGGCCCGTGCGAGGGGTTCGACGCGGTCGCGCAGGAGGCCGACCTTCTCCTGGCCGAGGCGTCGTTCGTCAGCACGGCCGACAACCCGCCGTCGCTCCACCTGACCGGTGCGGAGGTGGGGGAGACCGCGACCCGCGCGGGCGCGTCGCGGGTGGTGCTGACGCACGTGCCGCCGTGGCACGACCCGTTCGACGCGCTGGCCGAGGCGAAGGCCGTCTACGACGGGCCGCTGGAGCTCGCGAGCGCGGGCACGGTCTACGACGTGTGAAGCGTCCATCGAAGAGTTCACCGGGTCGTGACCGTGTCGATCCGGGTTCCGGGATGCTGACGTCGCCGGCGTACGGCAGGGTGAGACCCATGATCACAGTCGAAGGACTTACCAAGACCTACGGAGGGTTCCGCGCGGTCGACGACGTCAGCTTCGTCGCGCAGCCCGGCCGGGTCACCGGCTTCCTGGGGCCCAACGGCGCCGGCAAGACCACCACCATGCGGATCATGGTCGGGCTCACCCCGCCCACCCAGGGCCGCGTCACCATCGGCGGGCACGCCTACCAGGACATCCCCAACCCCGGCCGCCACGTGGGCGTCCTGCTCGATGCCTCGGCCCAGCACGCCGGCCGCACCGGCCGCGAGGTGCTCACCATCGGTGCCCGCACCATGGGCCTGCCGGACTCCCGCGTCGACGAGATCCTGGAGATGGTGTCGCTGACCCCGGCCGAGGCCAAGCGCCGGGTGCGCAACTACTCCCTGGGCATGCGGCAGCGGCTCGGGGTGGCGCACGCGCTGCTCGGCGACCCGTCGGTGCTCATCCTCGACGAGCCGGCCAACGGCCTCGACCCCGCCGGCATCCGTTGGATGCGCGGGCTGCTGAAGGGCTACGCCGACAGGGGCGGGACGGTGCTGCTGTCCAGCCACCTGCTGCACGAGGTCGAGCAGATCGCCGACGAGATGATCCTCATCGGCCGTGGACGGATCGTCGCCCAGGGCGACAAGAAGACGCTGCTGTCCGGACAGGCGGCCTCCTCGCTGGTCACCTCGCTGGACAACGACGCCCTCGCCCGCGCGCTCACCGCGGCTGGTCACTCCGCCTCGCCCGCCGGCGAGGGCCTGAGGGTCGACTGCGAGACCGCCGAGGTCGGCCGCGCCGCGCTGGCGGCCGGCGTCGTCCTCACCGACCTCCGCTCCGGCGCCGCCGGGCTGGAGGACCTCTTCCTCGAACTCACCGCCGACACCCAGCGCGAGGGCCACCCGGCCGCCGCGACCGCCCAGGGAGGCGCCGCATGAGCACCACCACCCCGCCCGTCCAGCCCGCCGCCCCGTCGGGCGCCCTGGACATCTCCTCGACCCCGCGGGTGCCCTT
The DNA here is from genome assembly GCF_001627265.1 of Nocardioides sp. REDSEA-S30_B4. Classification (NCBI taxonomy): domain Bacteria; kingdom Bacillati; phylum Actinomycetota; class Actinomycetes; order Propionibacteriales; family Nocardioidaceae; genus Nocardioides; species Nocardioides sp. REDSEA-S30_B4. The sequence continues at coordinate 11,865 of NZ_LUPI01000040.1, forward strand.
CGGGCGCCTGGTCCGGGTCGAGGTCCGCAAGTCCCTCGACACCCGGGCCGGCCGCTGGTTCGCCGGGTCGATCGTGGCGCTGTGCCTGGCGATCGTCCTCATCACGGCGTTCGCCGCACCCGACGCCGCTCAGGACCTCGGCTTCTTCCTCAGCGTCTCCGGTGCCACGCTCGGCTACTTCCTGCCGATCCTGCTGATCCTCATGGTCACCAGCGAGTGGAGCCAGCGCACCGGCCTGGTCACCTTCACCCTGGAGCCGCACCGCGCCCGCGTGGTGGGGGCGAAGTTCTGCGCCGGCCTTCTGCTCGGCCTGGGGCTCATCGTGCTGGCCTTCGCGATCGGTGCGCTGGGCAACGTGATCGCCGGCGGCGCCTGGGACGTCGAGACCGGCACGCTCGTCAACGGCGTCATCGTGGCCAACCTGATCGGGATCGTCCTCGGCTTCGCCATCGGCATGCTGCTGATGAACAGCCCCGCCGCGATCGTGGCCTACTTCATCTACACGCTGGTGCTGCCGATCGCCGTCGGCATCCTCGGTGCCTTCCAGGAGTGGTTCGCCGACCTGGCCCCTTGGATCGAGTTCAACACCGCCCAGGCCTCGCTGTTCGAGGGCGATGCGGTCCCGACCGGCGAGGAGCTGGGCCAGCTGCTGGTCTCCGGCTTCATCTGGCTGGTGGTGCCCTTCGCCGTCGGCCTGTGGCGGCTGCTGCGCGCTGAGCCGAAGTAGCAGGCCGGCGCCGCTGCGAGGAACTCTTCACCAGAGGGTCGCCGACACGACAGCCACCCACGACCCCAGCGTTCCCGGCCACGGGAGCCTGGGGTCGTGGCGCGCTACCTGCGGATCGCTTCGCTCGGTGACAGCACGACCTTCGGCATCGGTGACCCGGTGCCCGACCACGTGTCCCCCTCGGGGTGGCGCGGCTGGGCCCGGCTCCTGTCCGGCTCGCTCGCCTCGGCGTACGACGTCAGCTTCTGCAACCTCGCGGTCTCCGGCGCCACGTCGCGCTGCGTGGTCGAGGGCCAGCTCGCCGACGCCGTGGCGCACCGACCCGACGTCGCCTCCCTCGTCGTCGGTGTCAACGACACGATGCGCTCGACCTGGGACGTCGCACGGATCCGCGCGGACCTGATGGGCGCCGCCGAGGCCCTCCACGGCACCGGCGCGCTGCTGCTGACCGCCCGCTTCCACGACCACGGCAGGGTCTTCGGGCTGCCGGGCGTGCTGCGGCGACCGCTGGCGGCCCGCATCGAGGCGGTCAACGAGATCTACGACGAGATGCACGCGACGTACGGCGGGCTGCGGGTCGACCTCGCGACCTTCCCGGAGGTCCTGGACCGCTCGTTCTGGTCCGTGGACCGGCTGCACCCCTCCGAGCTGGGGCACCGGCTCTTCGCCCGGCACTTCGCCGACCTGCTCGCGGCGGAGGGCTTCGACTTCGAGCCGGTCTCCGTCGTGCCCGAGGGCGGGGTGACCAGCTCGTGGCGCACCGACGTGCGCTGGATGGTCGCCGAGGGCGCGCCCTGGGTGGGGCGCAGGGCACGGGACCTGGGGCCGTGGGCGGTGCGGCTGGCGTGGACCGAGGCCCGCGGTGCGCGTGACGGTGGCGGCGCGGGCGGGCTCGAGCCCGTGGGCGTGCACGTCGGGGCGGGCCAGTAGCCTGCCGGGCATGACGACTCCCCGCGAGGACGGCCGCGCCGACGACGAGCTCCGACCGATCACGATCACCCGCGGGTGGCTCGACCACGCCGCCGGCTCGGTGCTGGTGGAGTTCGGCAGGACCAAGGTGCTGTGCGTCGCGTCGGCTTCCGAGGGCGTGCCGCGCTGGCGCAAGGGCTCGGGCCTGGGCTGGGTGACGGCGGAGTACGCCATGCTCCCCGGCTCCACCCACACCCGCTCGGACCGCGAGTCGGTCAAGGGGCGCATCGGTGGCCGCACCCACGAGATCAGCCGCCTCATCGGCCGCTCGCTGCGCGCGGTCATCGACTACGAGGCCATGGGGGAGAACACCATCCAGCTCGACTGCGACGTGCTCCAGGCCGACGGCGGCACCCGCACCGCCGCGATCACCGGCGCCTACGTCGCCCTGGCCGACGCCTGCGCCTCGCTGGACCGCATGCAGACCCTGACCGGCTCGGTCGCGGCCGTCTCCGTCGGCATCATCGACGGTGTCCCGCGCCTGGACCTGCCCTACGTCGAGGACGTCCGTGCCGAGACCGACATGAACGTCGTGATGACCGGCACCGGCTCCTTCGTCGAGGTGCAGGGCACCGCCGAGGGCGCGGCGTTCTCCCGCACCGAGCTCGACGCGCTGCTCGGCCTGGCCGAGAAGGGCTGCGCCGACCTCACCCGCCTCCAGCAGGAGGCGCTGGCCCGGTGACTCCTCCGTCGTCCCCGTCGGTCGAGCCGTCCCCGTCGGTCGAGCCGACCCCGCCGGTCGAGCCTGTCGAGACCCAGGTCTTCCTCGCCTCGCGCAACGCCAAGAAGATCGCCGAGATGGAGCGCATCCTGGCCGAGCACGCGCCGGGCGTGCGGGTGCTCGGGCTCGACGACGTGACGGCGTACGACGAGCCCGTCGAGGACGCCCCCGACTTCGTCGGCAACGCGCTGCTCAAGGCCCGCGCCGGCTGGCGCGAGACCGGGCTGCCCTCGGTGGCCGACGACTCGGGTCTCTGCGTGGACGCGCTCAACGGGATGCCGGGCGTGCTCTCGGCCCGCTGGTCGGGCAAGCCCAAGGATGACGCCCGCAACAACCGGCTGCTGCTCGAGCAGCTCGAGGACGTGCCCGACGAGCGGCGTACCGCCCACTTCACGTGTGCCGTCGCCCTCGTGACCGGCGACGGGCCCGACCACGAGGTCGTGGTGACCGGGCAGATGCCGGGTCGGGTGATCCGCGAGGTCCGCGGCGACGGCGGGTTCGGCTACGACGTGGTCTTCGAGGCCGACGAGCGACCCGGCGTCACGACCGCCGAGCTGTCCCGCGAGGACAAGGACGCCATCTCCCACCGTGGCCACGCACTGCGCGAGCTCGGGCCTGTGCTGGCCGAGCGTCTGGGCGGCCGCTCGTGAGCCCGCTGGCGCGGGTGCGCTGGCTGGTCGCCCAGGTGCTGCTGCGGCTCTCGCGGTGGCGCACCACCGGTGAGGTGCCGCGCAAGGGCGTGCTGGTCGGCGCCCCGCACACCTCCAACTGGGACTGGGTGCTCACCATGCTGCTGGCGTGGGACTCGGGGGTGACGATCCGGCTGCTGGTGAAGAAGGAGTTCTTCAAGGGACCGATCGGCTGGATCCTGCTCAGGACCGGCGCCGTCCCGCTGGACCGGAAGAACCCCGGCGCCACGATCCGGCAGCTGATCGCCGACGCCGAGACCGACGAGACCTTCCTGCTCGGCATCGCCGCCGAGGGCACCCGCAGCAAGGTCGACCACTGGAAGTCCGGCTTCTACCGCATCTCCCAGCAGACCGGCCTGCCGATCACGCTGGCCTTCCTCGACGGCCCCTCGCGCACCGTCGGCTGGGGCCCGACTTTCCCGCTCACCGGTGACGTGCGCACCGACATGGACCGCATCCGCGCGTTCTACGCCGACAAGACCGGCATCCGTCCCGAGCTCGCGGGCACCCCGCGGCTGCGGGAGGAGGACGACGCCTGAGCCCCGCGGCCGTGGGACGTCATACGGACGGGACGTCCGCTCCTGCGGGACGTATGACGTCCCGGGAGTGCCGAAGGCGGGAGTCGAACCCGCACGCCCTGGGGCACAGCATCCTAAGTGCTGCGTGTCTGCCTGTTCCACCACTCCGGCTGGCGGAGGCAGTCTAGGCAGCGCCCCCGGGGTTCTGTGTGTCGGCCACCTGTGAGTACTTTCCCTTGCTGCGCCCGCACCAGTTCGGGGTCTGTGCATGGCAGTTCGGGCACAGGAAGCGGAGGTTGGCACGTTCGTTGTTGTGGAAGTCGCCGTCGATGTGGTCGATCTCCAGCCCCAGCGGCTGGCCCTGCCAGGTGCCATCGATGCCGCACAGTGCGCATTCGTAGGGTCGGCCGGTCTCCAGTAGAGCACGCTTGAGAAGTGGTGGCTTGGCCCGCGGCGAGCCTCGCTCCCGCCGGACCAGTAACTGCTCGGGTGTGAGGCGCCTTCGGTGCGAGCCGTTCCGGAACCGCACGAAGTGGGACGTGTCCAGCTCGAATCGCTTGATCCGTCGGCTGATGTGGGCGTGGGTCCCGCCCGCCTGGTTGAGCCCGAGATACCGCAACACCCCTGCTACGGATGTGCTGGCAGCGACGGCCTCGCTCAGGAGCTCGCGGGTGTATTTCTCGCCTCTGGCCATGCCGAGAGGCTAGAGATCTCCACCGACACAGAGACCTATGGCACAGTACCGTCGGCACATGAGCGTGCCGTCGGCCCCCGTGGAGGTCCGGGGAGAGGGCGTGCTGCTGCGTGCGCCGCGGGAGAGAGACGCGGACCGGCTGCTGGAGGCGTTCGTCGACTCGGGTACGCAGCTGTGGAATCCCGGACCCCAGGACCGCGACGGGGTGCTCGCGTGGATCGCCGAGCGCGCCGACTGGTCGGCCGGCTCGCACACGTCGTGGCTGATCGCGCAGCCGCACGACGACGACGTGCTCGGCTCGGTGTCGGTCTGGAAGATCAACCTCGACCAGGGCGACGCGGAGGTCGGCTACTGGGTCGCCCCCTGGGGACGCGGCCGGGGCGTCGCCTCGAGCGCGGTGCGGGCCGCGGCGGCGCACGCCTTCGACGAGCTCGGCCTGGACCGGCTGCACCTGTTCCACGCGGTGGAGAACCCCGCTTCGTGCGGGGTCGCGCGCAAGGCGGGGTTCCTGCTGGAGGGGACGCTGCGTCAGTCCTACCGGTACGCCGACGGCAGGCGGCACGACGAGCACCTGCACGCCCGGCTCGCGACCGACTGAGCGGGCCCCGGCCCGGGGGTCTCGACGCCCGCTCGCTGGCGCTCGCTGCTCGACCACCGGTCGGCGGCGAGGAACCTCAGGCGTCGAGTCCCAGGTCTCGCCGCAGCTTGGCGACGTGCCCGGTCGCCTTGACGTTGTACTGCGCCAGCTCGACCGCGCCCTGCTCGTCGACGACGAAGGTGGAGCGGATGACGCCCTGGACGATCTTGCCGTAGAGCTTCTTCTCACCGAACGCGCCGTAGGCGGTCATGACCGACTTGTCGGGGTCGGAGAGCAGGGTGATGCCCAGCGACTCCTTCTCGCGGAACCTCCCGAGCTTCTCGGGCTTGTCGGGGGAGATGCCGAGCACCTCGTAGCCGGCGCCGCGCAGCGACTCCAGCGACTCGGTGAAGTCGCAGGCCTGCTTGGTGCAGCCGGGGGTCATGGCGGCGGGGTAGAAGTAGACGATCACCTTGCGGCCACGCAGGCCCGACAGGCTCACCTCGGCGCCGGTGTCGTCGGTGAGGGTGAAGTCGGGGGCGGTGTCGCCGGGGGACAGGCGCGGGGTCTCGCTCACGGTGGGTGCTCCTCCTCGGGGTCGCGGTGCGTCGACACTAGCCAGCCCGGACGGGTGGGGCGCAGGGCACCTCACCCCGGAGCACGGACGGTGTCCGGTCCGGTCACCGACGGGGTGACGGCACCCGGGGGAGCGGCATTGGTAGCGTGAACGCCGTGACTGCCGACCCCACCGCCCTCGAGCGCGAGATCGAGGAGACCCGCGAGCGCTTGGCGGGGACCATCGACCAGCTCCTGCACCGCGCTAGCCCCAAGACGATCGTCGGCCGCGAGGTGTGGACCATCAAGGCCCACTACGTCGACGTCGAGACCGGGGCTCCGCGCACCGACAATATCTTGAAGTCCGTCGGCGTCGTCGCCGGCGTCGTGGCCGCCTTCGTGCTGGTCCGCAAGATCACCAGCTGAGCCGGGTCGGGTCGCAGATGGCCGACAAGACCCCGATCAAGATGCTGCACGACCGCGTGCTCGTCGAGGTCGACAAGGAGGCGGGCGAGCGCCGCTCCACCGGGGGCATCGTCATCCCCGCCACCGCCGCCATGGGTGGCCGCCGCCTGGCCTGGGCGCGCGTGGTGGCCGTCGGGCCGCACGCGCGTGCGGTGCAGAAGGACGACCGCGTGCTCTTCGAGCCCGACGACAAGTCCGAGGTCGAGGTGCACGGCGAGCTGTACGTCGTCATGCGCGAGCGCGACGTCCATGCCGTCGCCGCGGACCGGGTGGGCGACGACGCCACCGGTCTCTACCTCTGAGGCACCTCCCGTCCAGCGGCGTGGTGGCGGGACGCGAACGAGCCCCGGCCGACATCGGTCGACCGGGGCCCGCTCTGCCGCACTCCCTCCCCAGAGGTGCGTCTGGTGCCGCCTCGCTCAGCGGACCTTGACGGTCAGCACGTCGCTGACGTAGTCGCCGGCTGCGAGGCGGTAGCTGAAGGTCCCCTTCTTGCGCTGCTTGGGGTAGGTCACGACGGCGTTGCCGTCCTTCGCGGTGACGGTGCGGATGCTCTTCCAGCCGCGCTTGGCCTTCGTCTGCAGCTCCACGGTGCCGTCCTCGAGGCCGCGGACGACGACGATGTCGCTGCCGACGCGCTGGCCCTTGGAGACCTTGGTGCGGCCGGTGCGGTAGCCCTCGACCACCTCGGGGGCGTCGGTGCCGGTCTCGGTGCCGGGGGTGCGGACGACGGCGTACCCGTTGCGGGTGCCGGTCTCGGGCGAGACCTCACCGAGTGCGCACTCCACAGCGCCCTGCCAGTGGTAGTTGCTGCCGCCGACCTGGGTCCACGTGACGGTGTACTCGCTGACGCCGGCCGGCCACAGGCGGTGCTGGCTGTAGACGAAGGCGGTCGTGCCGGACCAGGTGCCCTGGTCGAGGTGGTAGTTCAGCGTGACCTGGCCCTGGTCGGTCTCCAGGCGGATGTTGACGTCGTTGGCCTGGCCCGAGGGGATGTTGCTCGGGTAGGCGACCACGAGCCCGTCGCACTGCGGTGCCTCGTAGGTCCAGTCCCAGTCGAAGCTGCCGTTCTTGATCGCCGGCGGGTTCTGGGTGCTCTCGGGCTCGGGGTCCGGGGTGGGCTCGGGGTCGTGGGT
>NZ_LUPI01000041.1:0-17343 GCF_001627265.1 Nocardioides sp. REDSEA-S30_B4
GGACCGGGCACGGTTCGTCGAGGGCTTCGTCATCGCCTCGTTGGTCTTCTGCACCGGTCCGCTCACCATCCTGGGTGCGCTCAACGACGGGCTCGGCAACGGGGCCGACCAGCTGCTGCTGAAGTCGGCCCTCGACGGCTTCGCCGCGATCGCCTTCGCCGCGGCCTTCGGCTGGGGCGTCGCTGCGAGCGTCGTGACCGTCCTGACGGTCCAGGGCACCCTCACGGTGCTGGGGGTCGTCCTCGGCGACGTCCTCCCCGAGGCGCACCTCGCGGCCGTCACCGCCACCGGCGGCGTCCTCCTGGTCGGCGTGGCCATGCGCCTGCTGCGCCTGCGCGAGATCGCGGTGGCCGACCTGCTGCCCGCACTGGTCGTCGCACCGGCCCTCGTCTCGCTGGTCGCCGCGCTGCGCTGAGGACCGGCGGCACCTGGCACACACACCCCCTGAGGCATCAGGGGGCTCCGCTGCCGAATTGTTACGTTTCGGGCACATCCGTGCCTCGGTCCGACAAGGACCCCCGCGGGGACCCTCACTTCACTATGGTGCCTCCAATGCCCGCCTTCCGGGCAGGGAGACAGAAGCGACAGATCCGGAGACCCCATGAAGCGGATGACCCACACGATGCGCCTCGCCGCCGTCGCCTCGGCGACGATGCTGGTGCTGGCTGCGTGCGGTAGCGAGGACAGCAGCAGCGACACCGACACCGACGCCGGGGACGACACCCCGACCACGTCGAACATCGACCTCAAGATCGGGACCGCGCTGCCCCAGACGGGCAACCTCGCGTTCCTCGGCCCCCCGGAGGAGGCGGGCGTCGGCTACGCCGCGTCGCTCATCGAGGAGGCCGACACCGGTCTGAACCTGGAGATCGTCTACGGCGACTCCGGCGACACCGACAACAAGGCCTACGAGTCCGAGATCCCGCGCCTGCTCGGCGAGGACGTCTCGGCCATCATCGGTGCGGCCTCGTCCGGCACCTCGCTGCAGTTCATCGACCAGGTCGTGGACGCCGGCGTCATCCAGTTCTCGCCGGCCAACACCTCCGACGCCTTCACCACCTACGAGGACGACGGCCTCTACTGGCGCACCGCCCCCTCCGACGTGCTGCAGGGGGACGTGCTCGGCAACCTGATCGCCGCCGACGGCGCCGCGACGCTGGGCATGATCGTGCTCAACGACTCCTACGGCACCGGCCTGGCCAAGTACGTCACCGAGGCCTTCGAGGGCGCCGGCGGCGAGGTCGTGGCCATGGAGACCTACAACACCGGTGACACCTCCTTCGACTCGCAGGTGAGCGCGGTGCTGGCGGCCAACCCGGACGCCATCGCCCTGATCACCTTCGAGGAGGTCGCCACCATCCTGCCGAGCCTCTTCGGGGAGTTCCCGTCCGAGAACCTCTACTTCGTGGACGGCAACCTGTCGAACTTCGGCAAGCAGTTCCCGAAGGGCTCGCTGACCGGCGCCAAGGGCACCCTGCCCGGTCTGTCGATCGACTCGCTGAAGGCCTTCACCGACGACCTGAACGCCTACGCCAAGGAGTCGGGCCAGTTCCCGAAGGGCCTCGACGAGTTCAGCTACGCCGCTGAGTCCTTCGACGCGGTCAACCTGATCGCGCTGGCCGCCCTGGCCGCTGGTTCCTCGGACCCCGCGGACATCGCCGGCAAGCTACAGGAGGTCTCCGGTGGCACCGGTGAGGGCGAGAAGTGCACCACCTTCGCCGACTGCGCCGAGATCATCCAGAACGGTGGCACGGCCGACTACGACGGCATCTCCGGTCCGATCACCTTCGACGAGGTGGGCGACCCGCAGGACGCCACGATCGGCATCTACCAGTACGGCGACGACAACACCTACGCCGCCTACACGGGCTGACCAGGGGTCGCTGACCTGACAGCACAGGGCCCGGGTTCCTTCGAGGAACCCGGGCCCTGTTGCATGTCCGGACCCTGACGCCAGGGCCCCGGTCGTGCGCCTCCGCGCGCCGCACCCTCGACCAGCGCCCGAGGGCACGACCGCAGCAGCACAGGAGCACGCTGGAGCACAGGACACCACCCTGGGAGCGACTCCAGGGCCCTGACCCGCACCGTCCCGGTCCTCCAGCACGCCAGAGGGCCCCACGCACAGCGGAGGGCCACGCACAGCAGAGGGCCACGCACAGCAGAGGGCCTCGGGAACCTGTGCGGTTCCCGAAGCCCTCTGCGGCGTCGTACGACGAAGGACCGCCCGAGGGCGGCCGGGTGCTACTTGCCCAGCGTGCCGAGGTACAGCTCGGTGACCTTGGGGTCGTCGAGGAGGTCACGGCCGGTGCCGGTGTGGGCGTCCGTGCCGAGGTCCAGGACGTAGCCACGGTCGCAGATCTGCAGGCAGCGGCGGGCGTTCTGCTCGACCATGATGCAGGTGACGCCGGCCTTGTTGATGTCGGAGACGCGGATGAACGCCTCGTCCTGGCGCACCGGCGAGAGACCCGCGGACGGCTCGTCGAGCAGCAGGACCTTGGGGTCCATCATCAGCGCGCGGCCCATGGCCACCATCTGGCGCTCACCGCCCGACAACGAGCCGGCACGCTGCTTGAGCCGCTTGCCGAGCTCGGCAAAGATGCCGGTGACGAACTCCAGGCGCTCGGAGTAGACCTTGGGGTTCTGGTAGAGCCCCATCTGCAGGTTCTCCTCGATGGTGAGCGAGGGGAACACGTTGTTGGTCTGCGGGATGAACCCCACACCTTTGGCGACCAGCTTGTTGGCCTTGAGGCCGGTGATGTCCTGGCCGTCGAGGGAGATCGTGCCCTCGCGGACCTGGACCATCCCGAAGATCGCCTTCAGCAGCGTCGACTTGCCGGCGCCGTTGGGGCCGATGATGCCGATCAGCTCGCCCTGGTGGGCGGTCAGGGAGCACCCGTTGAGGATGTTGACACCGGGCAGGTAGCCCGCGTGGACGTCGTCGACGAAGACGACCGGCGTCCGGGTCTCGGTGGCGGCGGCACTCATCGCTTCTTCTCCTCGCGCTCCAGCTCGTCGTTGGACTCCTCCTCGATCATGTGCCGCGAGGCGTCGGCGTCGGCGCCGTCGCCGGCCACGCGGCCAGTCACGACACCGAGGTCGACGTCCTGGTGGGCACCGAGGTAGGCGTCGATGACGGCGGGGTCGGACATGACCGTGCTCGGGTCGCCCTCGGCGACGATCTTGCCCTCGGCCATCACGACGACCCAGTCGGCGATGTGGCGGACCATGTGCATGTCGTGCTCGACGAAGAGCACGGTCATCCCCTGCTCCTTCAGGTCGAGGATGTGGTCGAGCAGCGACTGCGTCAGGGCCGGGTTCACACCGGCCATCGGCTCGTCGAGCATGACCAGGGTGGGGTTCGACATCAGCGCACGGGCCATCTCGAGGAGCTTGCGCTGACCACCGGAGAGGCTCGCGGCGTAGTCGTCGACCTTGGCATCGAGCTTGAACCGCACCAGCAGCTCACGCGCGCGCTCCTCGATCTCCTTGTCCTGGCTGCGCCAGGCCGCGGGGAAGAGGCTGGTGAAGAACCGCTCACCACGCTGCTCGGTGGCCCCGAGCTTCATGTTCTCCAGGACGGTGAGCAGGCCCAGCGCCTTGGTGAGCTGGAAGGTGCGCACCAGGCCACGGCGGGCGACCTTGAAGGCCGGCACGCCCGCCAGGGAGCGGTCGTTGAACGACCACTTGCCCTCGTCGGGGGTGTCGAAGCCGGTCAGCAGGTTGAAGAAGGTCGTCTTGCCGGCACCGTTGGGACCGATGAGCGCGGTGATCGCGCCCCGAGGGATCTCCACGTGGTCCACGTCGACGGCGTGCACGCCGCCGAAGGAGCGGCGCACGTTGTCGGCGACGATGATCGGGTCGACCTTCTTGCAGCCAGGGGTGGCCTCACCGACGTGGAGGCCGGTCGTCTTCTCCCGCGGGACCAGCGTCGGCGGTCCGGACTGGGACGAGGCGTCACTTGACAAAGGTCATCTCCTTCTTGTTGCCCAGGATGCCCTGGGGCATGAAGATCACCAGCAGCATCAGGCCCACGCCGACGAGGATGAACCTCACCATTCCTGCCTGGTTGGCGGTCATGAAGGGCAGCACGCCGGCGTCGACGAGGGCCGGCATCAGGTTGCTGAGGAAGAACTGCAGCACCCAGAAGATCACTGCGCCGAGCACCGGACCGAACACCGTCGCCGCACCGCCGAGCAGCACGATCGTGTAGACGAAGAAGGTCAGCGAGGTCACGTAGACGCCGGGGCTGGCGTTGGAGCCCAGGGTGTAGACGATGCCGCCGGCGGCGATGATCACGCCACCGATGATCAGGGCCTGCATCTTGTAGGCGAAGACGTTCTTGCCCAGGGCGCGCACCGCGTCCTCGTCCTCGCGGATGCCGCGCAGGACACGGCCCCACGGGCTGCGCATCATGGCCCAGACCAGCAGGACGGCGAGCGCCAGCAGGACGATGCCGATGACGATCGGCCACAGCTCGTTCTGGTTGAACTGCCACGGGCCGAAGCCGTACTCCCCGTCGGGGATCGGGTTCGCGGCCTGGAAGTCACCGGAGTAGCCGTACAGGCCGTCGGCGGAGCCGGTGACCTCCTCGAAGGCCACGGTGAGCAGCAGCAGGCGCAGCACCTCGGCCGCGGCGATCGTGACGATCGCGAGGTAGTCACCGCGCAGTCGCAGCGTCGGGACGCCGAGGATCATCGCGAAGACGACCGCGGCGAGCAGCGCGACGATCGCGGCCAGCCACCACGGGAAGCCGAAGGTGAGGATGGAGATCGCGTAGCCGTAGGCACCGACGGCCATGAAGCCGGCGACACCCATGTTGAGCAGGCCGGCCTGTCCGAAGTGGACACCCAGACCGAGTGCTGCGAGGGCGTAGGCGATCGTCGTCGTCGAGATGATCGACGAAGCCGATTGGTTGAAGATCTGACCCCAGTCCATGGCGGGCTCCTATCCGATTCTCTCGCGCCGACCGAGGATGCCCTGGGGCCGGACCAGCAGGATGATGATGAGGATGGCCAGGGCGGATGCGAACCGCAGGTCGGCCGGGATGAACAGGCTCGAGGTCTCGACGATGATGCCGATGATCAGCGCACCGATCAGGGCGCCGAAGGCGGTGCCGAGACCACCGAGCGTCACGGCCGCGAACATCAGCAGCAGCACCTGGGTGCCCATGTCCCACTTGATGCCGGGCCGGTAGTAGGCGTAGAGGACGCCGGCGAGACCGGCGAGCGCCGAGGCGAGGATCCACACGACCCGGACGACGAAGTCGACGTCGATGCCCGAGGCAGAGGCGAGCCCCGGGTTGTCGGAGATCGCACGGGTGGCCTTGCCGAGCCGGGAGTAGGTCAGCCACAGGGCGAAGGCGACGATCACGATGATCGCGATGACCATGGAGACGATGTCGACCTTGGTCATCCGGATCGGGCCGATGATGTCGATCTTCTGCGGGGTCGAGCCCGGGAGCTGCTCGGTGCCGCCGCCGATGAAGTACTGGAAGATGTAGCGGATCGCCAGCGAGAGGCCGATGCTCACGATCATCAGCTGCACGACGCCGACCGAGCGGTGGCGCAGCGGACGCCAGATCACCGCGTCCATCGCCAGCCCGAGCAGGCCGCTGAGCAGCACCGCCAGTGGCAGCGCGATCCACAGCGAGGCACCGATGAAGGCCGTGCCGCCGAGCCACAGGGCGATCACGGCTCCGAAGGTGACCATCTCGCCGTGGGCGAAGTTGGAGATGCCGGTGGTGCCGAAGACCAGCGAGAGGCCGACCGAGGCGAGCCCCAGCATGAGGCCGAAGTTGATGCCCTGGACCAGGCGCTGGACGAGCTGCGTGGCGAAGGCGCTGGACTCGCGATCACCCTCGCCGATGAAGAAGTTGACCGCCTTCGGTGCGAACGGCACGTTCGGCGTGACCTCCTTGGTCTCCGGCGTGTCGTCCTCGGGGTCGTCCAGCGTGATGCCCTCGGGGAGCGTGTCGACGTCGAGGACGACGGTGTACTCCGCCGACTCCGGGACGCTGACCTGCCACTGGCCGCGGGGACCGGTCTCCACCGTCTGCGGCCCACCGGGACCGTCGACGGTGATGGAGACACCCTCGATGGCCTCGCCCTCGTTCTGGACGTTGCCGGCGATCTTGAACGGGTCGCCCTCCGCCGCGACGGCGGGTCCGCCGCCGAGCAGCGTGGCCAAGCCCAGTGCGAGCAGCAGCATGGTCGCGATGCGCCAGACGGCGGACACTCCCGACCTGGTCGTGGGTCTCATTGGGCTCTTGGTCCTCCATGCCTCTCGACGTCTGTGTCGCACTGCGTCAGGGACGCTAGTGGTGGCACGTGTCCCCGAGGTTTCGGCCACCGCCAGCGAACGCTACACGCAGCGAGCCGCTCCCGCGGGCGTCCGGAGGAAGGCGCCGCGATCGGGTCGTGCTCGTGCCCGGATCGTTACGTGAGGCTCTGCCGAGAGGGGTTCTGAAACCCCTACTCGGCCGGGCCGGCGATGCCGGGACCGTGCGAGATGACGCCCTCGGCGACCTGCTTCATCGACAGACGCAGGTCCATCGCGGTCTTCTGGATCCACCGGAACGCCTCGGGCTCGGTGAGGCTCAGCTGCTCCTGCAGCACGCCCTTGGCGCGGTCGACGACCTTGCGGGTCTCGAGGCGCTCCTTGAGGTCGGCCACCTCTGACTCGACGGCCGCGAGCTCGGCGAACCTGCTCACCGCCATCTCGATCGCCGGCACCAGGTCGGACTTGGAGAACGGCTTGACCAGGTAGGCCATCGCCCCGGCGTCGCGGGCCCGCTCGACCAGCTCGCGCTGGGAGAAGGCGGTGAGCACGATGACCGGCGCGATCCGCTGCCCCGCGATCGACTCCGCCGCCGAGATCCCGTCGAGGACCGGCATCTTGACGTCGAGGATGACCAAGTCGGGGCGCAGCTCCTCGGCCAGCTCGATGGCCCGGGCACCGTCGCCGGCCTGGCCGACGACGTCGTAGCCCTCCTCCCCCAGCATCTCGGCGAGGTCCATGCGGATCAGCACCTCGTCCTCGGCGATGACGACGGTGCGGGGTGCCGGTGCAGCAGGCTGGGTCACGCCCGACAGGGTAGGGCACTGGCGGCCCGGCGCAGCAGACTCGGGTAGCCTTCGCAGGCGTCAGGCCCCGATATTCCAATTGGCAGAGAAGGCGGATTCAAAACCCGCACAGTGTGGGTTCGAGTCCCACTCGGGGCACCGAGTGTCGGCGGTCGCCGAGATGCTGTGGTGATGCATCCCGCGGCGACCAGGCTCGAAGCGGTCGCACTCGTGCGATCAGGACACACCGTGTCCTCCGTTGCCCGTCAACTGGCCCTGCCGGCCAGCACGGTTCGGGACTGGGTCACCGGGAGGACCACCGGTCCACTCGATGAGTGCCCGCGCTGCACCGGGGCTTCCGTCCCGGAGGGTCCCTACGCTGCCCTGCTGGGCTACTACCTGGGCGACGGGTGCATCAGTCATGCCCCGCGCTACGACGTCCTGCGCATCTCCTGCGACGCCAGGCTTCCCGGCATCGTCGCTGGCGTCAGCCAGGTGCTGCGCGAGGTGCGCCCCACGGGCAAGGTGTTCCACGTCTCCGGACCAGGAACGATCGTCGTCCAGGGGCACTGGAAGCACTGGACCTGCCTGTTCCCCCAGCACGGCCCCGGTCGCAAGCACGAGCGGGTCATCGCTCTCGAGCCGTGGCAGCAGGAGATCGTCGAGCGGCACCCGGGCCCCTTCCTCCGCGGGCTCTTCCACTCCGACGGGTGCCGCGCGCACAACTGGACGACCCGTCGGGTCGGTGGCGAGCCGAAGCGCTACGAATACCCGCGCTGGCAGTTCTCCAACCGGTCCGAGGACATCCTCGGCCTGTGCACGTGGGCGCTGGACCTGGTCGACGTCCCGTGGCGCCGCAGCGGTCGATGGTGCGTGAGCGTGTCCCGCCGCGCGGGGGTCGCACGCCTGGACGAGCTGGTGGGCCCCAAGCGCTGATCCCCGCTCAGGGGCGCCGGTTGTCCGGCGTCCCTGAGTGCGTGGAGTGCGCGCATCGCAACGCGGAGGCGCGAAGGCGGCCTTCGAGCGGAGCGGGCCGTCGAGCGCCGACAACGCGGCGAGGTGCGTGCTCCACGTGTTCAGGGACGCCGGTACGCCGGGGCGACGCCATTGATGGCGTCACCCATCTTGTGGATGCGCAGCGCGTTGGTGGAGCCGGGGATGCCCGGCGGGGCGCCGGCGATGATCACCACGAGGTCGCCCTCCTGGACCCGGCCGATCTGGAGCAGCTGCTCGTCGACCTGGCGCACCATCTCGTCGGTGTGCTCGACCTCGGTGGTCTTGAAGGTCTCGATCCCCCACGACAGCGACAACTGCGAGCGGACCTTGTCCTCGGGGGTGAAGGCGAGCAGGGGCACGGGGCCGCGCAGCCGCGACATCCGGCGGGCGGAGTCACCGGACTGGGTGAACGCGACGACGTACTTCGCGTGCACCCGCTCCGCGACCTCGGCCGCCGCCTTGGCGATCACGCCGGACTTGGTGTGCGGGTCCCAGTCGATGGCGTCCAGCCCGGTCTCGTGGGCGCTCTCGAGGGCGTGCAGCTCGGTGGCGGAGATGATGCGCGCCATCGTCTCGACCGTGTGGACGGGGTACTCGCCCACGCTCGTCTCGCCCGAGAGCATCACGGCGTCCGCACCGTCGAGGACCGCGTTGGCGACGTCGGAGGCCTCGGCACGCGTCGGCTGCGGGTTGCCGATCATCGACTCCAGCATCTGGGTGGCGACGATGACGGGCTTGGCGTTGAGGCGCGCCTTGCGGATGACCTGCTTCTGCAGGAACGGCACCTCCTCCAGCGGGCACTCCACGCCGAGGTCGCCACGCGCGACCATGAAGCCGTCGAACGCGGCGATCACCTCGTCGAGGTTGTCGATGGCCTGGGGCTTCTCGATCTTGGCGATGACGGGCACCAGCACGCCCACCTCGCGCATGATGCGGCGCACGTCCTCGGCGTCCTTGGCGTCGCGCACGAAGGACAGCGCGACGAAGTCGACGCTCAGCGACAGCGCGAAGCGCAGGTCCGCCTCGTCCTTGGCCGAGAGTGCCGGCACGGAGACGGCGACGCCGGGCAGGTTGATGCCCTTGTTGTTGCTGACCCGACCGCCGACGAGCACCTCGCAGCGCACGTCGGTGTCGCCGACCTCGAGGACCCGCAGGCGGATCTTGCCGTCGTCGATGAGGATCGGGTCACCGACCGAGACGTCGCCGGGCAGGCCCTTGTAGGTGGTGCCGCAGACCTCGGCGTCGCCGGGCACGTCGCGGGTGGTGATGACCCACTCCTGACCGCGCCTCAGGTGGGCCGAACCCTCCGCGAAGGTCTCCAGGCGGATCTTGGGGCCCTGGAGGTCGGCGAAGATGCCGACCCCGTGGCCGCTGGCGTCGGAGGCCTCGCGGACCAGGCGGTAGGACTCCGCGTGGTCCTCGTGGCTGCCGTGGCTCATGTTCAGCCGGGCGACGTCCATCCCGGCGTACACGAGCTCTCGGATGCGCCGGGGCGACGCCGTTGCCGGCCCCAGCGTGCAGACGATCTTGGCTCTACGCACGGTCCCACCCTAGCGGACCTTGGATCGATCAAAGGGTGGGAGCGGCCGAGCCGGCGCATCTTTCCGTGCGCGCTGCACGCAAGGATGCGCCGGCTCGGCGAGGGACCTGCTCAGACCACCAGCGGGCGGTCGGTCGGCTTCACCGGCGCGGGCAGCGCGGTGTCGCCGGTGAGGAACGCGTCGACGTACGACGCAGCCGCACGGCCCTCGGCGATCGCCCAGACGATCAGCGACTGGCCGCGGCCGGCGTCGCCGGCCACGAAGACGCCGGGCCTGGAGGACTGGTAGTCCGAGCCCCGCTGCACGTTGCCACGCTCGTCGAGGTCGACCCCGAGCTGCTCGACCAGGCCGGGCTTCTCCGGACCGAGGAAGCCCATGGCGAAGAGCACCAGCTGCGCCGGGATCTCGCGCTCGGTGCCCTCGACCTCGGTCAGCTTGCCGTCGACGAACTCGACCTCGACCAGCTTCAGCGCCCGGACGTTGCCCTCGTCGTCGCCGAGGAACTCCTTGGTCGAGACGCTGTAGACGCGCTCGCCACCCTCCTCGTGCGCCGAGGAGACGCGGTAGGTCATCGGGTACGTCGGCCACGGCTGTCCCGAGGGACGCGCCTCGGGCGGGCGCGGCATGATCTCCAGCTGCGTGATCGAGCGCGCGCCCTGGCGGATCGACGTGCCGAGGCAGTCGGCGCCGGTGTCACCGCCACCGATGATGACGACGTCCTTGTCGGTGGCCATGATCTGGCCCTCGACGGTCTCACCGAGCGAGGAGCGGTTGGCCTGCGGCAGGAACTCCATCGCCTGGTGGATGCCGCCGAGCTCGCGACCGGTGGCCGGGAGGTCCCGGGGCTCGGTGGCGCCCATGGCGAGCACGACGGCGTCGTAGCGGTCGACCAGCTTGTCGCCGGTCAGCTCGCCGCCGACCTCGACGCCGGCCCGGAAGACGGTGCCCTCACGGCGCATCTGGTCCAGGCGCCGGTCGAGGTGCTTCTTCTCCATCTTGAACTCGGGGATGCCGTAGCGCAGCAGCCCACCGATCTTGTCGGCGCGCTCGTAGACGGCCACCGTGTGACCGGCCCGCGTCAGCTGCTGGGCGGCAGCCAGGCCGGCGGGACCCGAACCCACCACGGCGACGGTCTTGCCCGAGAGCCACTCCGGCGGCTGGGGCCGCACGAAGCCGGACTCCCACGCCTTGTCGATGATCGAGACCTCGACGTTCTTGATGGTCACCGCGTCCTGGTTGATGCCCAGCACGCAGGCGGTCTCGCAGGGGGCCGGGCACAGGCGACCGGTGAACTCCGGGAAGTTGTTGGTCGCGTGCAGGCGCTCGATGGCGCCCTCCCAGTCATCACGCCAGACCAGGTCGTTCCACTCCGGGATGATGTTGCCCAGCGGGCAGCCCTGGTGGCAGAACGGGATGCCGCAGTCCATGCAGCGGCCCGCCTGCGGCGTGATGATCGGCAGCAGCGCGCGGCCGATGCCGTCGGGGTAGACCTCGTCCCAGTCCTTGACCCGCTCGTCGACGGGACGCCGGGTCGCGACCTGGCGTCCCTCCTTCAGGAATCCCTTCGGATCAGCCATGGAGGGCCTCCATCATCTTCTGAGCGGTCTCGTTCTCGTCCAGGCCGTCGGCCTCGGCCTTCGCCTTGGCCTCCAGCACGATCCGGAAGTCGCGGGGCATGATCTCGGTGAAGCGGGTGAGCGAGCTCTCCCAGTCCTCGAGCAGCTCCGCGGCGACCTCGGACCCGGTCTCCTCCAGGTGCGCGCGGACCAGGCCCTCGAGCTCGACGGCGGCCTGGTCCTTGACCGGGCCGAGCTCCACGAGCTCCTTGTTGACGCGGAAGTCTTTGAGGTCCAGGACCCAGGCGATGCCACCGGACATGCCGGCCGCGAAGTTGCGACCGGTCTTGCCCAGCACCACCAGGCGGCCGCCGGTCATGTACTCGGCGGCGTGGTCGCCCACGCCCTCGGTCACGACCCAGGCACCGGAGTTGCGCACGCAGCAGCGCTCGCCGACCCCGCCCCGGATGAAGATGTTCCCCGAGGTGGCGCCGTAGGCGATCGTGTTGCCGGCGATGATCTGCTCGTGGGAGCGGAACGGCGCCGACCGGTCGGGCCGGACCACGATGCGGCCACCCGAGAGCCCCTTGCCGACGTAGTCGTTGCTGTCGCCCTCCAGGCGCAGGGTGATGCCCTTGGGCACGAACGCACCGAACGACTGACCGGCCGAGCCGGTGAACGTCAGGTCGATGGTGCCCTCGGGCAGGCCCTCACCGCGGTACTTCTTGGTCACCTCGTGACCCAGGATCGTGCCGACGGTGCGATTGACGTTGCGGATCGGGAGCTGGGCGCGCACGGGCTCGCCCTTCTCGATCGCCGGCTGGCACAGCGGCACCAGCTCGGTGACGTCGAGGGAGACCTCCAGCGCGTGGTCCTGCTCCTTGGTGCAGCGCAGGTCCTGGTCGGGGAAGGCCGACCCGTCCGGCACGTGCAGGATCGGGCTCAGGTCCAGGCCGTGGGCCTTCCAGTGGTCGACCGCGGGCTGCACGTCGAGCGCGGCGACCTGGCCGATGGCCTCGTCCAGGGTCCGGAAGCCGAGCTCGGCGAGGTACTCGCGCACCTCCTCGGCGATGTACTCGAAGAAGTTCACGACGTACTCGGCCTTGCCGGAGTAGCGCTCGCGCAGGACGGGGTTCTGCGTCGCGACGCCCACGGGGCAGGTGTCGAGGTGGCAGACCCGCATCATGATGCAGCCGGAGACCACGAGCGGGGCCGTGGCGAAGCCGTACTCCTCGGCACCGAGCAGCGCGGCGACGACCACGTCACGACCGGTCTTGAGCTGGCCGTCGGTCTGCACGACGATCCGGTCGCGCAGCCCGTTGAGCAGCAGGGTCTGCTGGGTCTCGGCCAGGCCGAGCTCCCAGGGGCCGCCCGCGTGCTTGAGCGAGGTCAGCGGCGAGGCACCGGTGCCGCCGTCGTGGCCGGAGATGAGGACCACGTCGGCGTGCGCCTTGGACACACCCGTCGCGACCGTGCCGACGCCGACCTCGGAGACCAGCTTCACATGGACGCGGGCGCTGGGGTTGGCGTTCTTCAGGTCGTGGATCAGCTGGGCGAGATCCTCGATCGAGTAGATGTCGTGGTGCGGCGGCGGGCTGATCAGGCCCACGCCCGGCGTGGAGTGCCGGGTCTTGGCCACCCACGGGTAGACCTTGTGGCCGGGCAGCTGACCGCCCTCGCCGGGCTTGGCGCCCTGGGCCATCTTGATCTGGATGTCGTCGGAGTTGGTGAGGTACTCCGACGTCACGCCGAAGCGGCCGCTGGCGACCTGCTTGATCGAGCTGCGGCGCTCCGGGTCGTAGAGACGCTCGGGGTCCTCGCCGCCCTCGCCGGTGTTGGACTTGCCGCCCAGCCGGTTCATCGCGATCGCGAGGGTCTCGTGCGCCTCCTGGCTGATCGAGCCGTAGGACATCGCACCGGTCGAGAACCGCTTGACGATCTCGGAGACCGGCTCGACCTCCTCGATCGGGATCGGCTGGCGACCGGTGCTGCCGGCGTCCTTGAACCTGAACAGCCCGCGCAGGGTCATCAGCCGCTCGGACTGCTCGTCGACGCGCGAGGTGTACTGCTTGAACACGTCGTAGCGCCCGGCACGGGTGGAGTGCTGGAGACGGAAGACGGTCTCGGGGTCGAACAGGTGGGGCTCGCCCTCGCGACGCCACTGGTACTCGCCGCCGATGGTGAGCTCGCGGTGCGCCGGGCTGATGCCGCCGCGCGGGTACGCCGTGCGGTGCCGCATCGCGACCTCCTCGGCGATCACGTCGAGCTCGATGCCGCCGAGCTTGGACGTCGTGCCGGTGAAGTAGCGGTCCACCAGGGTCTGCGAGAGCCCGACGGCCTCGAAGATCTGCGCACCGGTGTAGGAGGCCACCGTGGAGACGCCCATCTTGGACATCACCTTGAGCACGCCCTTGCCCAGCGCCTTGACGAGGTTCTTGACCGCGACCTCGGGGTCGGCCTTGACGTAGTAGCCCTCACGCGCGAGGTCCTCGACGGACTCCATCGCGAGGTAGGGGTTGACCGCCGCAGCGCCGTAGCCGACCAGGAGGGCCACGTGGTGGACCTCGCGCACGTCGCCGGCCTCGATGAGCAGGCCGACCTGGGTGCGGGTCTTCTCGCGCACCAGGTGGTGGTGCACGGCTGCGGTGAGCAGCAGCGACGGGATCGGCGCCAGGTCGGCGGTGGAGTGCCGGTCCGAGAGCACGATGATGCGCGCACCGTCGGCGATCGCGGCGCTGACCTCGGCGCAGATCTCGTCGATCCGCGCGGCCATCGCCGCTCCCCCGCCCTCGACGTCGTAGAGGCCGCGCGAGACGTGGGTGATGAAGCCGGGCATGTCGCCGTCACGGTTGATGTGACGGATCTTGGCCAGGTCGTCGTTGGAGATGACCGGGAAGGGCAGCACCACCTGCCGGCACGAGGCCGGCGTCGGCTCGAGGAGGTTGGCCTCGGGACCGATGGTGCCGTTGAGCGAGGTGACGAGCTCCTCGCGGATCGCGTCCAGCGGCGGGTTGGTCACCTGGGCGAACAGCTGGGCGAAGTAGTCGAAGATCAGCCGCGGCTTGTCCGACAGCGCCGCGATCGGGGTGTCGGTGCCCATCGAGCCGATGGGCTCCGCGCCGGTGTTGGCCATCGGCGTGAGGAGGACGCGCAGCTCCTCCTCGGTGTAGCCGAAGACCTGCTGACGACGCGTGACCGAGGCGTGGGTGTGCACGACGTGCTCGCGCTCGGTGATGTCGTCGAGGTGCACCAGGCCGGCGTGCAGCCACTCGTCGTAGGGGTGCTCGGACGCGAGCTGGGACTTGATCTCCTCGTCCTCGACGATCCGGTGCTGCTCGGTGTCGACGAGGAACATCCGGCCCGGCTGGAGGCGGCCCTTGCGGACCACGGTGGCCGGGTCGAGGTCGAGCACGCCGACCTCGGAGGCCAGGACGACCAGGCCGTCGTCGGTGACCCAGTAGCGCGAGGGGCGCAGGCCGTTGCGGTCGAGGACCGCGCCGATCTGGTCGCCGTCGGTGAAGACGACGCAGGCCGGCCCGTCCCACGGCTCCATGAGGCTGGCGTGGAACTCGTAGAAGGAGCGACGGGCGTCGTCCATCTCGGTGTGGTTCTCCCAGGCCTCCGGGATCATCATCAGCACCGAGTGCGGCAGCGAGCGGCCGCCCATGTGCAGCAGCTCGAGCACCTCGTCGAAGGAGGCGGAGTCCGACGCACCGGGGGTGCAGATCGGGTAGAGCCGCTCGAGGTCCCCGGGGATGAGGTCGGAGGACAGCAGCGCCTCGCGCGCCCGCATCCAGTTGCGGTTGCCCATGACGGTGTTGATCTCACCGTTGTGGGCGATGAAGCGGAACGGGTGGGAGAGCGGCCAGCTCGGGAAGGTGTTGGTCGAGAAGCGCGAGTGCACGACGGCCAGCGCGGACGCGACGCGCTCGTCGACCAGGTCGGGGAAGAAGTTGTCGAGCTGGTCGGTGGTGAGCATGCCCTTGTAGGCCATGGTCCGCGAGGACAGCGACGGGAAGTAGACGTCGGTCTCGCGCTCGGCGCGCTTGCGCAGGCAGAAGGCCATCCGCTCCAGCTGCATGCCGGTCACGCGCTGCGTGGCGCCGGCGACGAAGAGCTGGCGGAAGGTCGGCATGACGCCGAGCGCGGTCGCGCCGAGGATCGAGGGGTCGGTGGGGACGTCGCGCCACCCGAGGACCGCGAGACCCTCCTCGGCGGCGATCTCCTCGATGCGGGCCACCTGCGTGGCGACCTGCTCCTCGTCCCCCGGGAGGAAGGCGGTGCCGACGGCGTAGGAGTACTGCGGCGGGAGCTCGATGCCGAGCTCGGCCGTCACCTCGCGCAGGAAGGCGTCGGGCACCTGCATGAGGATGCCGGCGCCGTCGCCGGAGTTCGGCTCCGCGCCCGCGGCACCACGGTGCTCGAGGTTGCGCAGAGCGGTCAGTGCCTTGGCCACGATGTCGTGGCTGGCGACGCCGGTCAGGGTCGCGACGAAGGCCACGCCACACGCATCGTGCTCGTGGCGGGGGTCGTAGAGCCCTTGGGGCGGCGGGAATGCGTGCTGATAGGGCACCGGGCGTTCTCCCGTCGTCGTCATGCCGGACGGATCTCCCGCCGGCATACATCGGTGTGAACTCAAGCGTTCGGGTGCAGGGGACGACATTGGCCCACGCGCGGAGCCGTCAGATTACCACCGAGTTTCGCGGCCTCAGTCGCCGGCGGCGTCCGGGACGAGGGATGAGACGTGGCGGTCGGTGTAGACGGCCTCGTCCCGGCCCGGGTGGCGGCGCGCCGACCACACGACGTACGCCGCTGCGGCCAGGAACAGCACGATCGAGGTCCACACGTTGAAGCGCAGGCCCGCGACGTCGGCGAGCTCGACGTCGTCGATGCGCAGCATCTCGATCCAGCCGCGTCCGGCGGTGTAGAGCATGACGTAGGCCGCCATCACCCGTCCGTGACCGAGCCGGAACCGCCGGTCGAGCCAGATGAGCAGCGCGAACGCCGCGAGGTTCCACAGGCACTCGTAGAGGAAGGTGGGGTGGAAGGTGGTCCCGAGGGGGAAGGTGAGGTCTCCCGGCCAGTTGCGCGGGTCGATCTCCAGGCCCCACGGCAGGTCGGTGGGCCGGCCGTAGAGCTCCTGGTTGAACCAGTTGCCCCAGCGTCCCAGCGCTTGCGCGACCAGCACCCCCGGCGCGATCGCGTCGAGGACAGGTGCGATGCGGATGCCCTTGGCGCGGGCGCCGAGGTAGACCCCCAGCGCACCCATGGCGATGCCGCCCCAGACCCCGAGGCCGCCCTTCCAGAGGTAGAGCGCCTCCCACGGGTTCCCACCGTCGCCGAAGTAGCGGCCGGCGTCGGTGGCGACGTGGTAGGCGCGGGCGCCGACCAGGCCGAACGGCACCGCCCAGATGGCCAGGTCCTGGATCTCACCGGCCTCGCCGCCGCGGGCCACCCAGCGGCGTTCGGCGATCCAGATCGCGGCGACGATGCCGGCGATGATGGACAGCGCATAGCCGCGCAGCGGCAGGGGCCCGAGGTACCACGTGCCCTCGGCCGGGCTCGGGATGGACAGCACGTCGAGGACCACGGTCAGCTCCTGAGCAGAAGGTCGATGTCGGCGGCGAGGTCGGCCGAGGAGACGTCCTGCCGCCAGAAGGCGGGGGCGCGCCCCTCCCCGTCGACGGCGATGACCTGAGAGCCGTGGCTGCCGAGGTCGTAGCCGCCCGAGGCCAGCTCCTCCGCGTCGGCGACGAAGATGCCGACGCTGTCGCCCAGGGCCTCGACGTCCTCCAGGTCACCGGTGAGACCGACCGCAGTGGGGTCGTAGCCGTCGAGGTAGCGGCGGATCGTCTCGGCGTCGTCGCGCGGTGGGTCGGTGGTGACGAACACCAGCTGCACCTGGTCGCGGTCCTCCGGGTCGAGCCGGGTGAGGGCGGGCGTGCGGTCGGGCTGGGTGACGATCGCCTGCATCTGGCGCAGCACGCCGGCCTCGTCGATCCCGCGCTCCCAGGTGTCGCGGGCCTTCGCGCGCAGCTCGTCCTCGTCGGTCAGCCGGTACGTGACCGTGAACGTCCCCTGCCGGGAGGCCGACGGGATGATGTCGGCCACGACCGAGCCGGGGAGCGTCCCGGTGACGGAGGTGAGCACGTCGCGGCCGTCGCGCGACTGGTCGCCCGTCTTCAGGTC
>NZ_LUPI01000042.1:0-43577 GCF_001627265.1 Nocardioides sp. REDSEA-S30_B4
CTGCCCGGGGTGCCGGGCGTCGTGCAGGGGCACAACGCCGAGGTGGCCTGGGGCATGGCCGCCGCCGGCCTCGACACGACCGACCTGGTCGTCGAGCGCCCGCCCGGCCGCCTCGACCGCACGCACCCGGCGCGGGCCGAAGCTCACCCGCTGAGGGTTGCGGGTGCCGCCCTCGGTGGCGCCGGGCTCGAACCGTCCGTCGACGACCGCGCCGCCGGTGACGACCGGCGTCACCGTCTGGTGGGAGTACGCCGGCCACAGCTGCTCGGCCCGCTGGGAGCCCACGGCGTCGGCGACCAGCACGCGCTCGACCTCGTCGGCCGGGCCACCGCCGAGGTCCCAGCCGTAGGCCTTCAGCCAGGTCAGCGAGTCCACGGCCGTCCAGTCCTCCGGGGCCGAGTCGGCACCGTCGAGGTCGAGCAGGGTGTACTCCACGGCCAGCTCGGAGGGCTCCTGCTCGGCGAGGTAGGCGTTGACCCCGTCGGCGTAGGCCTCCAGGAACGCACGGGTGTCGGGGCTGAGCAGCGCCACCTCCTGCTGGGCGACGCCCCGGAAGCCGAGCGTGCGCGCGACCCGGTCCCCGGGCAGCGCGCCGGCACCCACGAGCTCGGCGAGCGTGCCCGACGCGCTGCGGCGGCGCACGTCCATCTGGAAGAACCGCTCCTGGGCGGTGACGTAGCCCTGGGCGATCGCGAGGTCGGTGACGCTGTCGGCGTAGACCTGGGGGACACCGGCACCGTCGCGCAGCACCGTCACCGTCCCGGCCAGGCCCGGCACCTCGAGCTCGCCGCCGGTCTGCGGCAGCGGCCGCCGGGCCAGCGCGAGCGCGAACAGCCCGGCCACCACCAGCGAGAGCACCAGGCCCGCCACGACGTAGGTCGAGACCCGCACCGAGTCGGGCATCCGCCGGAAGGCGCGCCACCACGCGGCCGGACCGGTCGTGGGTCCGTCCGTGGAGCCGGCCGTGGGGTCGGCCGGTCGCGTGTGGTCGCTCATGGTGCGGGCCATTCTGCCGTGACGTAACATTGGCACTCGCCTGGGAAGAGTGCCAACGACGCGCCCCGTGCCCCGGCCCGTGCGAGAGGAGACCCGATGCCGACCTACCAGTACGCCTGCACCGAGTGCGACCACGCCTTCGAGCAGGTCCAGAGCTTCTCGGACGCCTCGCTGACCGAGTGCCCGCAGTGCGAGGGCCGGCTGCGCAAGGTCTACAACGCCGTCGGCGTCGTCTTCAAGGGCTCCGGGTTCTACCGCACCGACAGCCGCTCGGGCTCCGGCTCGGGCTCCTCGTCGTCCACCTCCGGCTCGTCCGGCACCTCCTCCAGCGACTCCTCCAGCGACTCCGGCAGCAGCTCGGGCAGCAGCTCCAGCACCTCGGGCTCCTCCGGCAGCACGAGCACCTCGGGGTCCTCCACCAGCAGCTCGAGCAGCACCAGCAGCGCTCCCGCCGCCGCCTCCTGACCCCGCTCCTGACCCGCCTCCCGGCCGTCCTGTGGACGGTCGGCGGTCCTGTGCGAGGCGCCTGTGGAGTGGCCCGGGCCCGGGTGGCCGATCCGGCCTAGCGTCGCCGGATGCCGCCCGGACCGCACTCCCCCGCCACCGCCTCACCCACCGCCTCCCCCGTACGCCGCCGGCTCGGTGCCGCCCGGCAACGACTGCGCCGCGCGGTGCTCGGCCGGCGTCGGCTGCTCGCGGCGCTGTGCGCCGGGCTCGCGGTCGTCGCGGGCGTGCGTGCCGTGGCCGCGCCCGTCCCACCGGGGGTCGACGTGGTCGTGGCGGCCCGCGCCCTGCCGGCCGGGACGGTCCTCGAGGAGTCCGACCTGACCACCGCGACCCTCCCGCCCGTCACGGTGCCCGACGACGTGCTCACCGACCCGGTGGGATCGGTCCTCGCCGGGCCGGTCGCCCGGGGCGAGCCGGTCACCGCGGTCCGGGTCGTCGGTCAGGACCTCGCCTCCGACGGGCTCGTGGGGACCGGCCGCGTCGCCGTCCCCGTGCGACTGCCCGACGCCGGGGCGGTCGACCTGCTGGCCGTCGGGGACAGGATCGACGTCGTGGCGACCGACCCGCAGGCGGGCAGCTCGGACACGGTCGCTGCCGGCGTACCCGTCCTCGCGCTGCCGGGGGCGGCCTCCGACGCCGGCGGGGGCGCCGGTCCCCTCGGCCAGCCCGGGGGCCGGCTCGTCGTGCTGGCCGTCGAGGAAACAGACGTCCACAACCTGGCAACAGCCGGAGCGGCGACCTTCCTGACCTACGTCTGGTCCCGCTAGCGTCGCGGGAGGACGCGGCCGCTCGGGCCGCCACGACTAGGAGGACTCCATCATGGGTGGCTTCAAGAACTTCCTGCTCCGCGGGAACCTCGTCGACTTGGCCGTCGCGGTCATCATCGGCACCGCCTTCGGCACGGTCGTCACGACCTTCACCAACTGGCTGACCTCGAAGATGCCCGACGGTGCCAGTGACTACTTCACCAACGAGGAGAACTCCTTCGGTGCCTTCATGAACGCCGTCATCGCGTTCGTGATCCTCGCGGCGGTCGTCTACTTCCTCGTCGTGCTGCCCTACACCAAGGCCAAGGAGAAGTACTTCCCCAGCCCCGCGCCGGGCACCCCCGAGGACACCGTCCTGCTGCGCGAGATCCGCGACGCCCTCACCGCCCGCCAGGGCTGAGGCACCAGCACTTCCGGTCGAGCCCGACCTCAGCTGCCGTGGTGCGGCGGCACCTGCTCCTTGAGCCAGGTGTCGCCGTCACGCCGGTCGCGGGGGTCGGGCTCGCGCTCGTCGGAGGTCGTCTCGGGCAGGCTCTCCCCGAAGACCTCGGCCCGACGGCGGCGCCGCTCCCAGGCGGCCTGCTCCTCCGGCGTACGCCGCTGAGGACCGGCGTCCTGGGCACCCTGGTCGCTCACGTGCACAGCCCGGCCGCGGCCAGCGCCTCGTCCGAGGCGGTGGGGGCGTTGCCGCCGCTGCCCTTGGAGCCGGTGGACCCGCCGCCCTGCGAGGCGGTCTCGCCGTCGTCCGGCGACTCCGAGGGCTCGTCGGAGGACGTGCCCGGGATCTTCGCCGCGCTGATCACGTCAGTCTGCAGGCGCTTGGTGAGGGGCTCGTCGTTCTTGAGGCGGTTCCACACGACGTTCGCCTGACGCTTCCACACCAGCCGGTTGGGGTCGTTCGGGTCGACCTTGTTGGGGATGGTGATGAACTGGACGTTGTCCAGGCCGATCCCGCGGAACTCGTAGCCCAGCTTGGCCAGCTCCCACAGGTTGCCGAGGTCCTCGTCGAGGGTCAGAGACTCGGTCGCGGCCTCCAGGAAGCCCAGCAGCCGGTCGGGGCGGGCCAGGGTGTTGGAGGAGACGACGGTGTTGACCATCGAGGCGATGAACGCCTGCTGCCGCTTCATCCGGCCGATGTCGGAGCCGCCGGACAGGGCATAGCGCTGGCGGACGTAGTTGAGCGCCTGGATGCCCTCGAGCTTGCGGGTGCCGGCCTCGAGGTACATCCCGTGGGCGCGGTCGTCGATGTCCTCGGGGATGCACACCTCGACACCGCCGACCGCGTCGACCATGTCCTGGAAACCGGTGAAGTCCACGACGACGAAGTGGTCGAGCCGGATGCCGGTGAGCGCCTCGAACTGCTGGATCGTGCAGGCCGGTCCGGCGAGTTGGTAGGCGACGTTCCACATCTGGTACGACGCCGCCGGGGTCGTCGTGCCGTCCTCGGTGCGGCACTCGGGCCGGTCGACCATCGAGTCGCGCGGGATGCTCACGCCGTAGGCGCGTTCCCGGTCCGCGGAGAAGTGCAGCAGCAGCGTCGTGTCCGAGCGCTCGCCGCCGCCGGTGAGCCCGTCGATGTTGTTGGCGCCCTCGCGCGTGTCCGAGCCCATCACCAGAACGTTGAGCGGCTCCTGCGGGCCGGTGACCTCGACCTTGTCCGGTCGGTCGCCGACCAGCTGGTCGTCGATGTCCATGACGGTGAGGTTGCCGTTGAGGTGGCGGTAGAGGTAGGTCACCGACAGGCCCGTCACCAGGCCCAGCACCACGAGGGTGGAGACCAGCACCTTGGCCACGGTGTGCGTGCGCCGGCGCTTGGCGCGCCGCTTGCCCCGCCGGGTCACCCGCGGCTCCGGGGTCGCCACCTCGACCGACGGGGTGGGGGTGGGCGTGCTCACGGGGTCGTTCTCCTGGCGGTCGGCCGCGACGTGCGGCCCGGGGGATGCGCCGGTGGCTCCGGCGTACGTCGGTGGCGCTGCGCTGCGCCCGGCGGCTGCACTCGGCCGCCGCGTGCGGCGAACCTAGCCGGGTCCGCCAAGCTCCTCGATTGTGCGGCGGGAGGGCTGTCCCGGCCAAGTCGGGGGTAGGGCATCGGGCGACGGGTGCCCCAGGCAGGAGTCGAACCTGCGACCTTTCGCTCCGCAGACCACGGAGCGCGGCTGCTCTCAACCCCACACCAAGTGCCCCAGGCAGGAGTCGAACCTGCGACCTTTCGCTTAGGAGGCGGCTGCTCTATCCGCTGAGCTACTGGGGCCGCGGCGGTCATCCTGTCAGACCCCGCGACGCCACAGACCTCGGGCACCACCGCGTCAGGCGATCACCTGCTGGTGCACCGACCCGTCGGGTTCGATGGCGTACACGCGCACGCCCAGCATCATCCACACGCGACCGGGCACCGTCAGCACCGTGGGCAGGTCCCGTGCGGGGAGGGCGAGTGCGTGCAGCTCCTCCGGGTCGCGCATGCCGCTCAGCAACGTCCTCACGGCGCGGTCGATGCTCCTCGACCGGCCGCGCGCCGTGCGCGCCTGCTCGACGGTCACCACGTGCATGGTGACCTCGTCCCGGCGGACCTGGTACGCGTTCCCCCCGTCGTCGGTTCCCACCCAGCCGTCGTCGGCGAGGTGCTGGCGGAGGGCGGCCGCTACGCCCCTAGCCATGCTGAGAACCTCGCCCGGAAATGTTTCATGCGTGTTACCTCCGCAGGTCGGCGGAGGTTTTAACCCATTCCTTGACCGGCGCTCAGCAATCCCCGCCCGGGGACGTCGTGCTCGTCACAGTGGTGTGGACCTGAAGCCGTCGTGAGCGCCGGCCGTGCCGGGTCAGGCCCGCGAGCGGGTACGCCGGGACAGGGCAGTGTCCACTGCCCACAAGACCGCAGCGACCACCAGCCCGAAGGCGAGGATCATCGCGATGGTGGCCAGCACCGCCGGGTAGCCCCCCCGCTCGCCCACCGCGACGAAGCCGTAGGGGTAGGAGCCGATGACCGCGCCCCGTACCAGCATCCACCCGACCCACAGCACCGGCACCAGCAGCGCCAGCGGCACCAGCCGACCCGACACCCAGCCGCGAGGCCCCGCCCACACCCAGGCCGCCACCGCCAGCACCGGCACCACGACGTGCTGGGTGGGGTCGGTGAGGATCGACCAGCCCTGCACGTCGATGCTCGGCGCGAGCAGCAGCTGGTAGACGATCGCGGTCACCACGATCATCAGCAGTGCGTCGAGCAGCAGCACCCGCTGCCAGGTGGCACCCCGCGCGCCACGGGCGAGCACCGTCGCCGCGAGCGCCACGACCACGTTGGACCAGATCGTGAAGTAGCTCAGCGTGTCGGTGACCCGCTGCAGCACGCCGTACGCCCCGTCGCCGGTGTCGCCGTAGACCCCGGGCTCGGGCGGGCTGTCGGCGTACCACCCGAGCGCCGAGAGGCTCAGCGTGAGCGCGAAGCCCGCCCACGCCACGACGGCCACCACTGTCCACGCACGGCGCCGCCGCACGTCCTCCCCCGACGTCATGCTCGGAGTATCGCCGATGGCGGCGGTGCTCAGGGGGCGATCAGCAGCAGCTCGTCGACTCGGCGCCGCACGGCGGTGCGGTGGGTGCCGTAGGAGTAGGTGTGCGGGACGGCGCGCACCTCCACCTCGCCCTTGACCTCGCGCAGCAGCCCCTCGAGGGTGGCGCGGTCCGGCAGGGCGTGCGAGGAGTAGG
Source organism: Nocardioides sp. REDSEA-S30_B4 (assembly GCF_001627265.1). Lineage (NCBI taxonomy): Bacteria > Bacillati > Actinomycetota > Actinomycetes > Propionibacteriales > Nocardioidaceae > Nocardioides > Nocardioides sp. REDSEA-S30_B4. The sequence goes on from NZ_LUPI01000042.1 coordinate 5,973, forward strand.
ACAGCACCAACGGGGCGTCACTGAACTGCTCGAAGAGCTCGCCGAAGGCGGCCTCGATGGTGCGGCGGGAGGAGAACTTCGTGACCCTCTTGGGCAACTTGCGGGTCCTCGTGTCCCACATGATCTGGTCACCCTCCCAGTAGCGCGAGAGCCCCTCGAGGAAGTGGAAGCGCTTGGTGTAGTCGTTGTCGTCGCTGACCGGGGCGTAGGGCGGGTCGAGGTAGACCAGGTCCCAACCGTCCCGCTCGACCTCGCCCACCTCGCCGGTGGAGACCGAGCAGGCGGCGCCCCCGACGAGGGCCCGGTGGTAGTCGGCGACGCGCTCGACGAAGTGCTCGCGCAGGCTCAGGCGCAGGTCGCGCCGCCCGTCGTCGTACCTGCTGAGGTCGCCGCTGATCGTGAACACCCCGCGCGGCTGGCGGCGGGCCGCGGCCAGGCAGAGCGCGGCGATCGCCACCGAGCGGGCGTGGCCGCTCATCGTCGCGACGTGGCTCCAGGCGCTGTCGAGGAAGGCGAGGTCCTCGGGGGTGAAGAAGACCCCGTCGAACGTGCGGCGGCAGAAGTCGCGGTCGTCGAGCGCCGGGGAGCAGATCCGCGCGACGTCCTCCTCGGTGAGCCGCACGTCGTCGTTGACGACCCCGGCGCTCGCGACGACACCCGGGAAGCCGAGGTAGTCGTTGGCGCGTACACCGAAGCCCTGGTGCTTGAGGAGGTAGGACACGACCCCCGAGCCGCTGAACGCGTCGAGGGCGTGACCGCCCGCCGGGGCGAGGTCGGCGAACGCCTGCGCGAGGTGCGGCAGCAGACGGTGCTTGGAGCCCATCCAGCGCACCCGCGGCCAGGCGGCCGCCCGCCGCGCAGCCTCCGCCGGGTCGACGGCCTGCGCCCTCAGGGTCAGTCGACGACCTCGAAGCTCATGCCCGCGGCCTGCAGGCGAGCCAGCAGGTTGTCGCCCATCGCCTGGGCGGTGGTGACCTGCCCGGCGACGGCCGGGTTGTCGTCGAAGGCCAGGCACAGCGCGGACTCGGCGAGCATCTTCGCGGTCTCGGTGTAGCCGGGGTCGCCACCGGAGACGCGGGTGTGGACGGTGCGGCCGTCGCCCTCACCGACGAAGTCGACGGTGAACCAGGACTTCTCGCGACGCGACGCCGAGGGGCCCTCGCCCTGCTTGACCTTGGACTTCAGCAGGTTGCGCGCCGGCGGGATTGTGGCCGCGACGCCGATCAGCCCCACGCCGAGGGCGCCGCCGGCGGCGTAGCGCAGCGTCTTGGTGCCGGCGAAGTGGGAGTAGCGGAAGTCGCTCCCGTAGGCGTCCAGCGCCGCACCGCTGCGGGCCACGACCTGCGGGTCGATGGTCGGCATCGGCAGGAGGTAGTAGCCCAGCACCGGGTCCTTGCCCGGCTTGCCGGCGACGGCGCGGCTCTTGCGGCCCTCGGGGCGGGGCTCGACCCGGCGGCGCTCCTTGAAGGCCTGGCTCATCTGGCGGCTGCGCTCGAAGGCCCCCAGCGCGGAGTGGAAGGTGCCCCCGGAGAAGGTGCCGGCCGCGCGGACCACGCCGCGCAGGGTCACCGGGCCGGCGGCGTGCAGCTGCTGGACGGTGAAGTAGGCCCCGAGGTCGTGCGGGATCGAGTCGAAGCCGCAGGCGTGGACGATCCGGGCGCCGGAGCGCTCGGCGGCGGCGTGGTGGCGCACGTACATCGTGTCGACGAACTCGGGCTCGCCGGTCAGGTCGACGTAGGCGATGCCGGCCTCCGCGGCCGCCCTGACGGCCGGGTCGCCGTGCTGGACGTACCGACCGACGGTCGAGATGAGCACGCGCGTGCCCTCGGCCATCGCCCGCATCGAGGCGGCGTCGGACACGTCGGCCAGCACGATCTCGGGCGCCGTGCCGCCGGCGGCCTCGACCTCGTCGACCACGTTCTGCAGCTTGGCGGCGCTGCGCCCGGCGACGGCCCACGTCCCGCCCTCGGGCAGGTGGGTGCCGAGGTAGACGGCGGTGAGCGTGCCGGTGAACCCGGTGGCCCCAAAAATAACTATTTTATCCACCGCGCTCGTCGGCGCCGGAGTGCTCGTCGGCCTCTCCCTCGACAGCGACACCGGCGGTCGAGCGGCGACGAGCGCCAGCGAGGAGCGGACCCCTGCCGGTGGTCGAGCAGCGACGAGCGCCAGCGAGGAGCGGGCGTCGAGACCCCAGCCCGTCGCCTGGCAGGGCGACGCCCTGACCCCTGCGGCGTCCTGCGAGCAGCTGCTCGAGTGGTACGTCGACGGCGCCGAGGAGCTCGTGACGCCCTGGGGTTGGTCAGGGGGCTGGCCGGGAGGGCTGCTGGACCAGGGTGGCGCCTGGCGGACCTTCGCCCGGGACGGCGTGGTCGAGCTGCAGGGCTTCGCCGCGAAGCAGGCACCGGCGCCCGGCAACGCACGCGGGATGACCAACGCGACCCAGTCCGAGACCGGCACCAACGTGCAGGAGGCCGGCGTCGACGAGCCCGACGTGGCCAAGTCCGACGGCCGACTCCTGGCCAGGATCGAGCGCACCGGCCGCACCGCCGACCTGGTCCTCGCCGACGTCACCGGCGAGAGCGTCGAGGAGTCCGCGCGGATCGACCTCCCGGACGTCGTCGACCCCGAGCTGCTGCTGGTCGGCGACACCGTGGTCGTCGTCGGGGGCGACCAGGAGGCCGACGGCTCCCCCGGCACCCGGATCCTGCGGGTCGATGTGGGCGACCTCGACGAGCCGACGCTGACCGACACCCTCACCATCGACGGCGAGCTGCTCTCGGCTCGCCAGCACGGCACCACCGTGCGGTGGGTGACCCGCACCGGTCTGCCCGACCTCGACTTCGCGCGCCCCGGGCGACGGGCGGGCAGCCAGGACCGCGCGCTCGAGCGCAACCTGGAGGCGGTGCGTGGCACCGAGGTCGACGACTGGCTGCCGCAAGTGACGACGTACGCCGAGGACGGCAGCGCGACGACCGAGCGGCTCGTGGACTGCGACGACGTCGCCCTGCCCGGCAGCCCTGGCGAGGCGGACGGCACGACGCCCGGGACCGTGGCCGTCGTGGGCCTGGACGCCACCGCTCCCCTCGCCGGTCTCGCCGAGGCCGACGCGGTCGGCGTCGCCATCGGCACGGACCTGGTCTACGCCTCGCTCGACCGGCTCTACCTCGCGACCGGCGGAGCGCCCACGGGGTGCTGCTGGCTGGTGGACCGCGCCTTCCCCGGCGGACCGATCGGCGGCTGGAGCGGCACCAGCGAGATCCACGAGCTCGAGCTCGACGGCACGGCGGCGACGTACGTCGCGACCGGCGAGGTCGACGGCACCATCCGCGACCGCTGGTCCATGGACGAGCACGACGGCGTCCTGCGGGTGGCCGTCGGGCCGTCCTCGGAGACCGGCGACTTCTCCTCCATCGTCACCATGCGCCGCGACGGCACCCGGCTGGAGGAGATCGGCCGGGTGGACCGGATCGGGCCGCGCGAGGACATCGAGGCGGTGCGGTGGTTCGGCGACCTGGCGCTGGTGGTCACGTTCCGGCGGGTCGACCCGCTCTACACCGTGGACCTGTTCGACCAGACCGCGCCGCGGGTCGTCGGGGAGCTGAAGGTGCCCGGCTACTCGGCGTACCTGCACCCGCTGGGCCCGCACCGGCTGCTCGGCCTGGGCGAGGGCCCGGTGGGCGGTCGCCGGTGGGGCGCGCAGACCAGCCTGTTCGACCTGGCCGACCTCGCGGCGCCGCGGCGGCTCGACGTGCTCGACCACCGGGCGAACACCCGGCACGTCGCGGCCACCGACCCGCGGGCGTTCACCTGGATCCCGGGGCAGCGCACCGGTCTGAGCGTGATCACCCGCGGGTACGGCGCGCGCACCGGCTGGCTCTCGATCCTCCGGCTCGACGACGGGACGATCAGCGAGGAGCTGGTCGAGGTCGAGCACGGCAGCGACGTCGACCACGTGCGGCTGCTGCGGCTGCCCGACAAGCGGGTGCTGCTCGTGACGGCCGAGGAGGCGTCGTACGTCGAGGTCTGAAGGTTCGACTGACATCAGTCCGACCTTCCTCGGCGCGGTCGGGTCGCCCGCAGACGGGCCGAGCCCCGCCACGCAGGGAGGCGTGCCGGGGCTCGGGGAGTGTGCGTGACCCGGAGGGGTCAGGCGCGATCGGTCAGTCGCCGACCTTCTTGGCCGCCTCGGTGGTGGCGGTGGCCGCGGTGGTGACGGTCTTCTTGGCGGCGGTCTTGGTGGCGGTCGCCGACTTCTTGGCCGGGGACTTCTTCGCGGTGGTGGCCGCGGAGGAGGCCGACTTCTTGGCGGTGGTCGCCGACTTCTTGGCACCGGTGGTGGTCTTCTTGGCCGCGGTCTTCGCGGTCTTGGTGCCCTGGGTCTTGGTCGTCTTGGCCTTCGCGGTGGTGGTCTTCGCCGCGGTCTTGGTGGCCTGGGTCGACTCCTGCTTGCGGATGCGGCCCACGAGGACCTCGCCGCGCTTGGCCAGGTCGGCGTAGGTGGCCGTGGCGGTCGCGGTGGTCTCGTCGAGCTGCTTGCGCACGGTGACCGGCAGGGCCTTGGCGTCGCCCTGGAGCTCGGCGACGCGCTTCTCGATGGCGGTGCGGCGGGCCTTGGCCTCGTCGCTCAGCGCCTCCACGCGGGCGTTGACCACGGTCTCGACCTGGGTGCGGATGGTCTTGGGCTCGAAGTCGAAGTCCTTGACCGACTTCTGCACGCCCTCGAGCTTGGAGGTGGCGTCCTTCTGCAGGTCGACCAGCTTCTTCTGCACGTCGGAGACGTACTCGCGGACGGTCTCGACGGCCAGGTCCACGACACCGGCACCGGCGTACAGGGACTTGGTGGCCTCGGACTTGAGGTCCTCGATCTTGATGGTGGGGAGAGTGGCCTTGGCCATGTCGGAACTACTCCTTCGGTGGGCCTCGCGGCCCGTCGGGTGGGTCGTGGCGGGTGCCACGGCCGCGGGTGTGGGGGTCGTTACTCCTCGTCGCCCGGCTCGGCGGTCGCCTGACCGGCGTTCATGGCGAGGAAGGACTGGTAGACATCGAGCAGGGACTGCTTCTGGCGCTCGGTCAGCGCCGTGTCGGCGAGGACCGCGAGCTCCACCGAGCCACCGACGCCGTCGTCGGGGCTGACGATCCCGGCGCGGATGTAGAGCTGCTCGGCCGAGATCCGCAGCGCCTTCGCGATCTGCTGGAGCACCTCCGCTGACGGGCGCCGCAGTCCGCGTTCGATCTGGCTCAGGTAGGGGTTCGAGACGCCGGTCTGCTCGGCGAGCTGCCGCAAGGAGAGCTGCGCCTGCGTGCGCTGCTCCTTGAGGTAGTCACCCAGCGAGCCGACTGCCGTCGACACCTTTCCCTTGGCCATGCCTCCATAGTGCTTGCTCGTGCTAGCACTTGCAAGCAGCAAGCGGGTGCATCAGGTCACAACCGGACAGCGATTCCCCGAGCGAAACTCCTGGCCTGCTTGGTAGATCGTCCCGCGACGACGCCGCTAGCCACCGTGCTAGCAAGCCCCCGCCCGCTTGTCGACTGCTTGCTGGAGCAGGCGCGGGGGTGCGCGCGGCGACGTACGCTCGACGCATGTGCCGCAACATCCGCCAGCTCCACAACTTCGAGCCCCCGGCGACGTCCGACGAGGTCGGCGCGGCCGCGCTGCAGTACGTCCGCAAGGTCAGCGGCTCCACCAAGCCCTCGCAGGCCAACCAGGAGGCCTTCGACCGCGCCGTCGCCGAGGTCGCGCACGCCACCCAGCACCTGCTCGACGCCCTGACCACGTCCGCGGCACCGAAGAACCGCGAGGTCGAGGCGGAGAAGGCCCGGGCCCGTGCCGCGGTCCGCTACGCCCGTTGAACCGACCCGGCCCCCGACCCAGCCACCGACCGTGAGCAGCCCCCCGACCACCCCCGCGGGCAGTGGCACCGGCACGCGCGGCCGCAGCGCGTCGTACGTCGACGCCGCGCTCGACCTGCTCGCCGACCGCCCCCTCGTGGTGCTCACCGGCGCGGGCCTCTCGACCGACTCCGGCATCCCCGACTACCGCGGCCCCGACGCTCCCCCGCGGCGGCCCATGACCTACCAGGAGTTCGTCTCCGGCCCGACCGCCCAGCAGCGCTACTGGGCCCGCAGCCACCTCGGGTGGGGACGGATGCGCCGCGCGGACCCGAACGAGGGTCACCACGTCCTGGCCCGGATCGCCCCGGACCTGCTCATCACCCAGAACGTCGACGGGCTGCACGAGCGCGTCGGCACCCCGCGGCTGGTCGCGCTGCACGGCCGGATCGCCGACGTCGTGTGCCTGTCGTGCCGTCGGACCGGCGCCAGGTCCGCGCTCCACGAGGAGATGGGGCGTCTCAACCCCGACTGGCACGAGCGGCACCCCTCGGTGCACATCCGGCCCGACGGCGACGTCGACCTCGAGGACACCGACGGCTTCGTGGTGCCGGCCTGCGGGTGCGGCGGCATCCTCAAGCCCGACGTCGTGTTCTTCGGCGAGAACGTCCCCAAGGACCGCGTGGCGCACTGCTACGCGGCCGTGGACTCCCTCGTCGAGCGCGACGGTGCGCTGCTGGTGGTCGGCTCGAGCCTGACGGTGATGAGCGGGCTGCGCTTCGTCCGCCGAGCCGCCTCGCTGGGGGTCCCGGTGGTGATCGCCAACCGCGGGGAGACCCGGGGCGACCCGTTGGCGACGTACGCCGTCGAGACCGGCTGCTCGCCGTTCCTCTCCGCGCTGGAGCAACGCCTCTCCCGGCGCTCGCCCGGAGAGGTCGGCACGGGCTAGACGGGACGAGTCGGACGGGACGGGTCAGACAGGACGGGGACCGGCGCCGGGGCCGCCCCACGGGTCGTCGCGCAAGTCCTCGCTGGCGGCGTCGCGGAGCCGGCCGAGCATGTCGAGCACGTCGCCCGTGTCCACCCAGTCGCGGTCCTCACGGCGGCGGGTGCCCCGCGCGCTCGCGAGTCGGTCGCGCACCACGTGCGGCGGGAGGCGCACGCCCAGCTCGAGCTCGTAGTGGGTGTCGGTGAGCTCGAAGCGGATGTCGACCACCTCGGCGGCGTGGAACTCACCGTCCGGGTCGACCACCACGACGTGCTCGTCGAGGTCCAGGCCGCGAGCCAGTGCGGACTCGGAGTGCGCCACGACGAAACGGCCGCCGACCCCCCGACCGTCGGTCAGGAGCGCGGCGCTGAGCGGCACCGAGATCAGCTCCATGACACCCTCGAATCGACCGTCGCCGCCCGCACGGCGCTCCACCAGCGTAGACATTGCCTGCATGCCACGACAACGACGCGTCCGGGAATGCGGTCACGCGCGGTCCGGAACCCGTCTGGACGGCTCTCAGGTCCGGCCGCCGACTGCCGATGACCCCCAGCAGGACCCGGCAAGGACCCCAGCAAGGACCCGGCGACGACCTCAGCGAGGAGCCGGGACGCCGCTCGGGCCGGGCTCGGCCAGCCCTCAGAGGCGGCGGACGAAGATGTGGTCGGCCGCCTCGGGGACGATCTCGGCGGTCTCCCCGCCGGCGCCGACCAGGACGCCCTCGGGCGTCTGCGCGACGGTGACGGTCGTGTCGGGCATCGCGCCGACCCGGCGCAGCGCGCTCATGAGGTCCTCGTCCTTCTGCATCTCCTCGGAGATGCGACGCACCAGCACCCGGCCCTCGCCGCGGGCGGCGGCCTTGGACAGCGACTCCACGCCGTCCATGAACCCCTCCGCGCCGGGCGTCTCGCCCAGCTCGTCGAGCCCGGGGATCGGGTTGCCGTAGGGCGACTCCGTCGGGTGGTCGAGGATCTCCATCAAGCGCCGCTCGACGGTCTCGGAGATCACGTGCTCCCAGCGGCAGGCCTCCTCGTGGACCAGCTCCCAGTCCAGGCCGATGACGTCGGTCAGCAGCCGCTCGGCGAGGCGGTGCTTGCGCATGACCCGGATGGCCAGGCGGCGGCCGTCCTCGGTCAGCTCCAGGTGCCGGTCGCCCTCGACGGTGAGCAGGCCGTCGCGCTCCATGCGCGCCACCGTCTGGGACACCGTCGGACCCGACTGGTGCAGGCGCTCGGCGATCCGGGCGCGCAGGGGGACGATGCCCTCCTCGACCAGCTCGTAGATCGTCCGGAGGTACATCTCGGTGGTGTCGATCAGGTCGCTCACGGCGCCATCATCCCATCCCCACCCAGGGCCCGGTCCGGCGGCCGCTCGGGTGATGTCCGGGTCCCCCGCCGCTGGCACGCTGGGGCCCCATGACATCGGTGATGTGGTTCCGCCGGGACCTGCGCCTGGCCGACAACCCGGCGCTCATCGCGGCCGCCGAGAGCGGCGACGTGCTGCCGCTCTTCGTGCTCGACCCCGCGCTCTGGGGACCGAGCGGTCCGAGCCGTCGCGCCTACCTCGGGGCGTCGCTGCGCTCGCTGGACGCCTCGCTGCGCCAGCGACGGACGCAGCTGTCGGTGGTGCGCGGCGACCCGGTGCGCCGGGTCGTCCTGGCGGCGAAGGCCGTGCAGGCCACCACCGTCCACGTCGCAGCCGACCACGGCCCCTACGGCTCGCGGCGCGACGAGGAGGTGGAGAAGGCCCTGGCCGACGCCGGCATCGAGCTGGTCCGGACGGGCTCGCCGTACGCCGTCGCGCCCGGACGGGTCCGCAACGGCTCCGGCGACCCGTACAAGGTGTTCACCCCCTTCTCCCGCGCGTGGGCCGACCACGGCTGGCGCGGCCCGGTCGACACCCCGACCGGCGTCTCGTGGCTGACCCTCGACGAGCACACCGACGAGGGCACGACCGACATCCCCGACCCGCGGCTGCCCGCCGGGCTCGAGCTGCCCGAGGCCGGCGAGGCCGCGGCGAGACGGCGGTGGGAGGAGTTCCTCGACCGCGTCGACGACTACGCCGAGGATCGCGACAGGCCCGGGGTCGACGGCACCAGCCGGATGTCGGTCCACCTCAAGTACGGCGAGGTCCACCCGCGCACGCTGCTCGCCGACCTCTCGCGCCGCCGGTCCGACGGTGCCCGGGTCTACCGCACCGAGCTGGCCTGGCGGGAGTTCTACGCCGACGTGCTGCACACCCGGCCCGAGACCGCACGGGAGTACTACAAGCCCGAGTTCGCGCGACTGTCCTACGACCGTCCCGGCGCCCAGCTCGAGGCCTGGCAGGAAGGCCGCACCGGATTCCCGATCGTCGACGCCGGGATGCGCCAGCTGCGGGCGACCGGCTGGGTGCACAACCGGGTGCGGATGATCGTGGCCAGCTTCCTGGTCAAGGACCTGCACGTGGAGTGGCAGCACGGTGCGCGGCACTTCCTGCACTGGCTGGTCGACGGCGACCTGGCCTCCAACAACCACGGGTGGCAGTGGGTCGCCGGCAGCGGCACCGACGCCTCGCCGTTCTTCCGGGTCTTCAACCCCACGACGCAGGGCAAGAAGTTCGACCCGCGCGGCGACTACGTCCGCCGCTGGGTGGAGGAGCTCTCCGACCCCGAGCAGGTGCCGGACCCGCACGACCCGGACCCCGACACCCGCGACCTGGTCGGCTACCCCGCACCGATGGTCGACCACAAGGAGGAGCGCCAGGAGGCGCTGGACCGGTGGGAGAAGATCCGGGGATGACCTCCCTGATCGTCCCGACCGCCTTCCACGGACCTCCCGACTCGGCCAACGGCGGCTGGGCCGCCGGCGCCCTCGCGGCCCTCACCGCCACCGGCGGTGCGCTGGGTCGCACCGTCGAGGTGACGCTGCGCCTCCCCCCGCCGCTGGAGGTCCCGCTGGAAGTCGGTGAGCACGAGGGCGCGTGGCGCGCGCTGGACGCCGAGGGCCGCACCGTCCTCGAGGCCCGCGCGGTGGAGACGGACCTCGAGCCGAGCGCGCCGGTGCCGGTCGACGTGGCGCGTGCCGCCGAGGCGTCGTACGCCGGGCACGACCGGCACCCCTTCCCCACCTGCTTCTCGTGCGGACCCGAGCGGGCCGCAGGCGACGGGCTGCGCATCCTGCCCGGGCCGGTGCCGGGTCGTCGGGGCACGGTCGCGGCGTCGTGGACCCCGCACGCGTCGTCGTACGAGATCGCCTGGGCCGCGCTGGACTGCGCGGGCGCCTGGGCGAGCGGGATCGAGGAGGGCCCGCGGGTGCTGGGGCGGATGACGGCGCGGGTCGACCGGCTCCCCGAGGTCGGCGAGACGCTCGTCGTGACCGGCCAGGCGCGCGGGTCCGAGGGGCGCAAGCACCACGCGACGACGACGCTGCGCACGGCCGACGGCGCGCTGGTGGGGCTGGCCCGCCAGGTGTGGATCGAGATCCCCTCCTGAGGGTGCGCCACCAGGCCGGGGAGTAAGCGTTTACGCATCACGGTGTACCGGTCAACCACCGTGTGTCAGAGTGTCCCCATGACCACCGAGCAGACGCCCCCCGTGACGCCCGCCGAGACCGAGTGGTGGCGCCACGCCGTCATCTACCAGGTCTACCCCCGCTCCTTCGCCGACGCCGACGGTGACGGCGTGGGCGACCTGCCCGGCATCACCAGCCGGCTGCCCTACCTGCGCGACCTCGGGGTGGACGCGATCTGGATCAGCCCGTTCTACCGCTCGCCGCAGAACGACCACGGCTACGACGTCTCCGACTACTGCGACATCGACCCGCTCTTCGGCACCCTCGAGGACGCCGACACGCTGCTCGCCACCGCCCACGAGCTCGGCATCAAGGTCGTCGTGGACCTGGTGCCCAACCACTCCTCGGACCAGCACGAGTGGTTCCAAGCCGCGCTCGCCGCCGGCCCGGGCAGCCCCGAGCGGGCGCGCTACGTCTTCCGCGACGGCAGGGGCGAGGACGGCTCCGAGCCGCCCAACAACTGGCTCTCGGTCTTCGGCGGCTCCGCGTGGGACCGCGTCGAGGACGGCCAGTGGTACCTCCACCTCTTCGACTCCTCCCAGCCCGACTTCGACTGGCGCAACCCCGAGGTCGGCGACATGTTCGAGGACGTCCTGCGGTTCTGGCTCGACCGCGGCGTCGACGGCTTCCGCGTCGACGTGGCGCACGGGCTGTTCAAGGAGGAGTCACTGCGCGACCAGGTCATCCCCGAGGGCGAGACCCAGCGCGGCGGCACGGACGTCAACGCCACCCAGTCGATGGTCGAGCGGACCCACCGTGACGAGCCGATGTGGGACCAGCCGGAGGTCCACGACGTCTACCGTCGCTGGCACCGGGTGCTCGCGGAGTACGACGGCGACCGGATGACCGTCGCCGAGGCCTGGACCCAGTCGCCGGAGTCGATGGCCCGCTTCGTCCGCGACGACGAGATGAGCCAGTCCTTCAACTTCTCCTGGCTGCTCGCGGCCTGGTCGGCCGCCTCCTTCGAGAACGTCATCACCAGCACCTTCGAGGCGCTCGAGGAGGTCCACGCCGACCCCACCTGGGTGCTGTCCAACCACGACGTCATCCGGCACGTCACCCGCTACGGCGGTGGCGAGCAGGGCCTGGCCCGGGCCCGCGCCGCCACGTTGACGATGCTCTCGCTGCCCGGCTCGGCCTACCTCTACCAGGGCGAGGAGCTCGGGCTGGAGCAGGTCGACGTGCCGCCGGCCCACCGCACCGACCCCAGCTGGCTGCGCACCAAGGACAGCGAGTCCCCCGAGGTCGGGCGGGACGGGTGCCGGGTCCCGATCCCGTGGTCGGGCTCCGAGCCGCCGTACGGCTTCGGACCGGGCGGGGGCCAGCCCTGGCTCCCGCAGCCCGGCGACTGGGCCGGGCTCACCGTCGCCGCGCAGGAGGCCGACCCCGACTCGACGCTGGCGTTCTACCGTCGCGCGCTGGCCGCCCGCCGGACCCTGCTCGGCTCCCCGTCGACCGTCGAGATGCTCGACCTCGGCGAGGACCTGCTGGCCTTCCGTCGCGGCGAGGTCACCGTGGTGCTCAACTGCGGCAGCACCCCGGTCCCGCTCCCGGCGGGCGAGGTCGTCATCGCCAGCGGCCCGGTCACCGACACCCTGCCCGGGGACACGGCCGTCTGGCTGCGCTGAGCCGGCCGAGGTCACCCGGGTCACCCCGCGTCGGCCGCCGGGGTCGGGATCAGTCCGTCTCGACCCCGGAGCCGAGGCTCTCGTTGTAGCGCGCGAGCAGCGCGGTGAAGGTCTCCAGGTCGCCGGACTCCCAGCCGCCGAGCCGGTCGGCGAGGTAGCGCCGGCGACTCTCGGCGACCTGCGCGAGCCGCTCCCGCGCGTCGGGCGTCGCGGTCAGCAGCCACGCCCGCCCGTCCTCGGGGTCGCGGGACTTCTCGATCAGGCCCAGCTCGATGAGGTGGGTGACCTGTCGGCTGATCGCGCCCTTGTCGATGCTGAAGAGGTCCGCGACGGTCGAGGCGCGCATCGGACCGTGCTCGGCGACGTGGGCGAGCATGAGGTACGACGCCGGCTGCAGCTCCGCGTGCACGGCCCCGGCCCGTTCGGCGATGACCCGGCGGACCCGGCGCACGAGCACGCCGACCTCCTGCTCGAGCCGGGTGAGGGACTCCGGGCGCGGTGCGGCACTCATGGTGGCTGTGAGCCTAACCGGGTCCCCGGCCCGTCGCCGCGGCTCGTCGCACCTCGGCCGTGCGTCAGCGACCTCTCGGCCGTGCATGAGCGACGCCTCGGCCGTGCATGAGCGACCTCTCGGCCGTGCGCGAGCGACCTCTCGGCCGTGCGCGAGCGACCTCTCGGCGGACGAGGCTCGGCCCCGGTCGCACTGGGGGGTGGGATGTGCGACCGGGGCCGGTCCGTGGACCGTCGACCGGGTGGAGCGGTCAGGGAGAGGATCGACGGCGGTTCAGTTGCTCAGACTCGGAAGCGTCCGACCTGGGCCTTCAGCTCGGAGGCCATGGTGGAGAGCTCGGTCGCCGACTGCAGGGTGTTCTGGGCGCCCTGGCGGGTGTCGTCGGCGGCCGAGGCCACCTGCGAGATGTCGTCGGCGATGCCGTTGGCACCACCGGCGGCCTCGGTCACCGAGCGGGCGATCTCGTTGGTCGTCGCGGTCTGCTCCTCGACCGCCGAGGCGATCGTGGTCTGGATGTCGTTGATCCGACCGATCACCTCGGAGATCTCCGAGATCGCCGACACGGCACCGGAGGTGTCGCCCTGGATCGCCTCGATCTTGCGACCGATGTCCTCGGTGGCCTTCGCCGTCTCCTTGGCCAACTCCTTGACCTCGTTGGCGACGACCGCGAAGCCCTTGCCGGCGTCGCCGGCCCGGGCCGCCTCGATGGTGGCGTTGAGGGCCAGCAGGTTGGTCTGCTGGGCGATCGAGGTGATCACCTTGATGACCTGACCGATCTCCGCGGAGGACTCGCCCAGGCTGGCGACGGTGTCCTGCGCCTGGCTCGCCACGCCCACCGCACCGGTGGCCACCGAGGCGGCCTCCGTCGCGTTCTGCGCGATCTCGCGGATGCTCGCGGTCATCTCCTCGGCCGCCGAGGCGACCGTCTGGATGCTGGCGGAGACCTCCGAGGACGACGCGCTCGCGCTCGCCGCCTTGTCGGAGGTGACCGACGCGCCGTCGCCCATGCCCTGGGAGAGGATCGTCAGCTGCTCGGCCGCGACGCCCAGGGCGTCCGCCGTCTGGCCGATGGAGGCCATCGACTCGCGCAGCGTGCCCAGCAGGCTGGACAGTCCGCCGGCCAGCTGGCCGACCGCGTCCTCCCCGGAGACGGTGATCTCCCGGGTCAGGTCACCGTCCACCGCGGCCTGCACGACGTCGAGGACGGCCTCGACCTTGGCGGCCAGCTCCGCGGCCTGCTCCCGGTCGGCGGTCTCCTTGTTGATCCGGGTGTAGGCCTGCGAGACCAGGCGGCCCACGTTGCGCAGCGCGTCGAGGCGCTGTGCCGAGGGCTTGAGGGTCTCGGTGGCGAAGAAGTCCATCGTGCCGACGACCTCGCCGCTCACGATGATCGGGAAGCAGACGCCCGACTTCACGCCGACCTTCTGGGCCACCGGCGCCCGCACGCAGTCGGTCATCTCGCCGATGTCGGGGGTGAACAAGAGGTCCTCGCTGGCCCAGGCCCGGCCCGAGAGCCCGACGCCGCGGGCGAAGGAGGCCTCCAGCGTCACCTTGCGGAACTCCGGGCCGGCGTCGCCGGACTCCTGGACGAACTTCAGGGTCATGTCGTCGCGGTCGAGTGCCCAGAACGAGCCGTACGCCCAGCCGAACTCCGCGCGCACGGAGTCGAGCACCGCGCTGATCGCGCCGTCGATCGTCGACGCGCTCTGCAGCTCACCGAGCACCTTGTTGACCGCGGCCGAGTCGGCCATCGCGTCGTTGCGCTCGGCCTCCGAGCGCAGCTTCTCGGTGATGACCTCCCAGGTGGCCATGGCACCGATGTACTCGCCGTTCTTGTCCCGGATGGCCGAGACCAGCAGGTCCAGGGTCTCCGGGCCGACCGAGATGTTGGCGCGGCGAGGCAGCTGGGCCTCGTCGGAGAGGATGCCGCGCTGGTAGTCCGGGGTCTTGTGGAAGACGTCGAGGCTGGTGCCGACGATCTTGTCCACGGGCACCGGCAGGTGCTCCTGCAGGCCACGCAGCGTCTCCAGGGACGCCGGGTTCATGTAGGTGATGGTGAAGTCACGGTCGGCGAACATCATGTTCGTCGGGGAGTTCTCCATCATCGAGGTGACCCGCGCGACCTGCTGCTCGAGCGCGAGCTTCTCGGTGACCAGGTCCCAGGTCGCCATGGCGCCCACGTAGGTGCCCTCGTCGTCGTACACCGCGGCGACCGTGAGGTCCAGGGTCTCGGGCCCGACCTTGATCATCGCCTGACGCGGGAGGTACTTCTCCGGGTCCGCCAGCAGGCCGCGCTGGTAGGACGGGTCCTTGTGGAAGATGTCCAGGCTCGAGCCGACCAGGTCGTCGGGCGAGACCGGGATCCAGTCCGCCAGGGCACGCAGCCCCTCGACCGTGGCCGGGTTGGCGTAGGTGATGACCAGGTTCGTGTCGGCCAGCATCACACGCGTGGGCAGGCCGTCGAGGACCGAGCGCATCTTCGTCAGGTCGGGCGCGGTCGTGGTCTTGGTGGTGGCGGGCTTGGCCGACGCGGCCTTCACGGCCTTGGCCCGCCCGGAGGCGGTGCCGGAGCCGTTCTGGTGGGCGCGGGTCTGGAGCTCGGTCACGGCGTTCCTCCGGTGGTGTCGGGTGTGGAGACGTCGACGGCGCGCTCGGCGTCGACGACGAGAAGGATCGATCCGGGCAGGGGCAGCACCCCGCCGACGACGTCCTGCACCGTGGGGGGCAGGTTGGCCGGCGTGGGCTGGAGGGAGACCTCGGTGGTGTCGATGACGTCACCGATGTCGTCGACGAGCAGGGAGACGACCTCGCCGCGGGAGCGGACGATGACGTTCATGGGCAGCTCGCCCTCGGGTCGCGGCGGGAGCCCGAGCCGGCACCGCAGGTCGAGCGCGGTCACGATCTGTCCGCGCAGGTTGATGAGGCCGTGGACGGCGTCCGGCGCGCAGGGCACCACCGTCAGCTGCTGGTAGCGCAGCACCTCCTGGACGTGCTCCACCTGGAGGCCGAAGTAGAGGCCGTCCACCCAGAAGGTGCACATCTGTCCGGTGGCCCCGGTGGTCCGGGTGCCTCCGGAGGTCGGGGTGAGGGTCGTGACGGTCATCGCGCACCTGCCAGGAGAGGACGCACGACGGCGTCGAGGTCGACGAGGTCGGTGACCTTGTCCTGGACCACGGCGGAGCCGAGCACGCCGTTGCGCCTGCCCACCTCCGTCGGGACGACGTGCTCCTCGACGACGTCGAGGACCCGGTCGATGACGATGCCGACCCGGTGCTGGCCGTCCTCGTGGACGACGACGCTGATCTGGTCCTCCGCAGGCGGCGACTCGGCCAGCCCGATCGCCGGGGCCAGGCGCAGCAGCGGCAGGATGCCGTCGCGGTACTGCACGACCTCCACGCCGCCGGACCGCTCGACCCGCCCGAGCTCGAACTCCTCCAGCCGGCTCACCGCCGTGAGCGGCAGCGCCGCCCGGCGGCCCTGGGAGACCTCGAGCACGAGCAGCGCCCGGGAGTCGACGGTGCCGACCTGCACCTCGGGCTCGGTCGCGTGCGCCGCACCGATCGCCCGGGTGCGGGCGATGCCGCCCACGTCGAGGATGAGGGCGACGCGACCGTCGCCCATGATCGTGGCACCGGCGTACGTCGGCAGCGACTTGAGCTGGCGCCCGATCGGCTTCACGACGATCTCCTGGGTGTCGTGGACCTCCTCGACGCACAGCCCGAAGCGGGTCTCGTCGGCCTGCACCACCACGATGGTGAGCCCGTCCGGGTCGGCCTTCTCGCCGCCGAGCGCCTCGGAGAGAGACACCAGCGGGAGCAGCCGACCGCGCAGCCGCAGGACGGGGGCGCCGGCGAGCGTCTCGACGTTCTCGCGCAGGTCCTGCCCCTCGAGGCGGACCAGCTCGACCAGGTTGGCCTGCGGGATCGCGTAGCGCTCACCCTGCTGCCCGACGACCAGCGCCGGGATGATGGCCAGCGTCAGCGGGATGCGGATCCGCATCGTCGTACCGCACCCGACGGTGCTGGTGAGGTCGACGCTGCCGCCGATCCGCTCGATCGAGGTCCGCACCACGTCCATCCCCACGCCACGACCGGACACGTTGGTGACCTGCTCGGCGGTGGAGAACCCGGGACGGAAGATCAGGTCCAGGACGTCGCGCGGCTCCATCCGGGCCAGCTGCTCGCGGGTGACCACGCCACGGCGCACCGCGACGTCGCCGATGTGGCGGGGGTCGATCCCCTTGCCGTCGTCGGTGATCTCGACGACCACCTGGCCGGACTCGTGGTAGGCCCGCAGCAGCAGCCGGCCGGCCGTCGGCTTGCCCGCCGCGGCACGGGCCGGGGGCGGCTCGATGCCGTGGTCCAGGGAGTTGCGCACCAGGTGGGTCAGGGGCCCCTTGAGGGCCTCGAGCAGCGAGCGGTCCAGCTCGGTGTCGTGGCCGTCCATCTCCAGGTCAACCTCGCGGCCGAGCTGGTGGGCCAGGTCGCGCACGATGCGCGGCATCTTCGACCAGACCTGGCCGATGGGCTGCATGCGCGTGCGCATCACGCTCTCCTGCAGCTCGCTGGCCACGAGGTCCAGGCGCTGGGAGGCGCGGACCAGCTCGACGTCGTCGGCGGCCTCGGTGCGCTGCAGGATCTGGTTGCGCGTCAGCACCAGCTCCCCCACCAGCTGCACCAGCCCGTCGAGCAGGTCCACGTCCACACGCACCGAGGAGTCCACGACGCCCCGGCGGCCCTCCTCCACCTCGGCGGCGGCGGGCACGTCCTCCGGAGCCTGGTCGAGCACCGGGTCGAGCAGCTCCTCCGCGACCGGGTCCGGCTCGTGTGCGGGCGCAGCTGCCGCCGCGGGCGGTGCGTCCTCAACCGAGTCGGTCGCCGTGACGGTTGCCTGCTCACCGCCCTCGACCGCGGCCTGCGCAGGCGGTGCGTCCTGAACCGACTCCAGCTCCGAAACGGTTGCCTGCTCACCGCCCTCGGCGGCCGCCGCCGCCGGCTCCTCGACGTCACCGGCCAGCACCCGCTCGAGCAGGGAGACGACCGACTCGACGTCGACGCCCGGGTCGGCGTCGCCGGCGCCGTGCTCGATCGCCTCGAGCAGCGCGCGGACGGTGTCGACCATGGTCAGCAGCGCGCCGGCGGTGTGGGTGGTCATCACCATCTTGCCGTCGCGCAGGCGAGAGAGGAGGTTCTCCCCCACGTGCGTCAGCGCCTCGAGCCGGTTGAAGGCGAGGAAGCCGCTGGTGCCCTTGATGGTGTGGATGGTCCGGAAGATGCTGGAGAGCAGCTCGCGGGAGTCCGGCGTGCGCTCGAGCTCCACGAGGTCCCGGTCGAGCTGGTCGAGGTTCTCGTGGCTCTCCACGAGGAACTCCGCCACGATCTCGGCGTCGTCGTCCACGGCTCTCCCCCTTCCTGTCGGGCGTGCTGGGCCGGGGGCGGCCGCAGCGGGGTCGACCTCCCCCATCGGCGCACCACCCGCGAAGGTGAGAGCGCCGCCACGTTCTCCCGCATTTCGGACCACTGGTCTGGTCGATGGTCCAGACCGGGGCATCCCGCCCGGGTGGCGACCGGCTCCGGACACACCGCGACCCCCGTCCTCGACGGAGGACGGGGGTCGCGGTGACCAGGGAGGGGTGGTCCTGGCCCGGGGGGGAATCGGTCAGATGGCCACGTCGACGTACACCGGGTACGCCGCCGCGCCGTGGTCGCGGCTCGCGGCCTCGGCCACGGCCTGCTGACGCAGTGTGTAGCGGGTCGGTGCGGAACTCCAGGCCGCGGGAGAGGTTGCGCTCGCCGCGCAGGACGTCGAGCTCGATGCGGTCCAGGACGATCTCCCAGGCCGTCACGTCCGCCTCGGCCATCACGGCAGGATCTGCCTTCTGGACGTCGAGGAGGTGGAGGGCCGGCGGGTGGGCCGGGGAGTCGGCCGGGGGGTCAGCACGGTGGGCATCCGTCGTGGTGACCAGCGGGCTCATGCGACCTGGCTCGCAGCCAGCGCCGCTTCGCGCCACGTGGCGCACAGGTCCTCGACGAGCTTGAGGCAGCCCTCCGTGGCACCGGCGTCGCGGTTGATGTTGGCCCGCACCAGTTGCAGGTGCAGGAAGTCGTAGATGGAGGCGAGCCCGGGGCCGCCCTCCCAGGCGTCGACGTCGAGGCTGGCGCGCAGCTCGAGGACGATGTCCTGGGCGTGGAGGAGCTGGGTGTGGGCCTCGGCGTGGTCCGCCTGCTGCTGAGCGGCCAGGGCCTTGCGCACGTCGAGCACGAGACGCTCGTAGAGCATCACGAGCAGGCGGGCGGGGCTGGCGGTCGCGACGGATGCATCCATGTATGCGGCGCGGGGATCGTTGTACATGTGGGGTGCCTTCCTTGACTTCCCGTGGGCGTCAGCTGCTGCTCGAGGGGAGCGAGGCGAGCTGACCGGCCAACCAGTTCGACTGGCTGGACATCTGTGAGAGCGCTGTCTCCAGCGCCACGAACTGCCGCTCGAGAGCGGTGCGCCGCAGCGTCAGCCGGCGGTCCCACTCGTCGATGGAGTCCTCCATCCGGTCGATGCCGGACTGCCGACCCGTGATCGCGGCGCTCAGCGTCCCGTCCGTGGAGTCGCTGGCGCCCTTGGCGACCTCGGCCACCCGGGCGGCGAACCCGTCGGCGGCGGTGGTGAACATCTCCGCGGTCCCGGTCGGGTCCGCGGCGTAGGCCGCCTTGAAGGCGGACTCGTCGAAGTCCAGGCGGCCGTCGCGGTTCACCTGGATGCCGTACGACGCCAGGCTGGTGCCGCCGTCGGTGCGGATGGTGTCCAGCAGCTGCGAGCGCAGCTGGCGGGCGCCGCCGTCCCCGGCGAGCGGGCCGGCGCTGCCCGAGGTGCCGCCGGCGGTCTTGACCCCGATCTCGGCGACGACCGCGTTGAGCGAGTCGACGAGGTCCTTGACCTTGGCGGTCATGCCCGCGACGTCGCGGGAGACCGACACCGAGGAGACGGTGCCGACCGTGGCCTGTGCACCGAGGGTGATGGTGACGCCGGGGACGACCTCGGAGAAGGTGTTGGTGGAGCTGCTGGCGGAGATGCCGGCGCCGAGGTCGATGGAGGCGTCACTGCCCGCGCGGACCGTGGCTCCGCCGAGCAGCGGGCTGCCGTCCTGGGCCGTGAGGTCGAAGTCGCTGGCGGTGCCGGTGGCCTTGGACTCCACCAGCAGGCGGTACTGCCCGTCGGCGACCTTGACGACGGTGGCGCTCAGGCCGGTGTCGTTGGCCGGGTCGTTGATGGCGGTGACCAGGCCCTGGAGGGTGCCGTCGCCGGTCTCGACCTCGACCGGGGAGCCGTCGAAGCGGTCCAGCCGGACCAGGGTCGAGGCGCCGGTGACGACATCGGAGAGACCGGCCGCGTCGGCGTACCCGAGCTGGTGGGTCTTGGCGACCGAGGTGACCGTGACGGTCAGGTTGCGCGGGGAGGCGGAGCTGGTGGTGCTCACGCCGACACCGGCGGCCGAGCTCGAGGACGTCAGGGGCGTCCACGCGGTGTCCTTCGCGAGCGCCTCGGCCTTGGTGGCCAGCGTCGCGGTGGTCTTGTTGAGCGCCTGGAGGCTGGAGAGGACCAGCTTCTCGGAGGAGACCCGGGACTTGAGGCGGTTCTGGGGCGCGGCCTCCAGCTGCATGAGCTGGTCGATGATGGTCGCGGTGTCCATGCCGCTGGCCAGTCCGCTGATGCTTGCTGCCATTCGAGGTCGCCTCCTCTCGCGCTCCCTGGTGCTGCTGGTGGTGCTCGGTCCTGCTGGTGGGTGTCAGTGACGCCCGGTCCCGGGACCGGGGCTGCGACGGGATCGCCGTCGGGCCCCGGTCACCGGGACGTGGTGGATCAGCGCAGCAGCGACAGGACGCTCTGCGGGGCCTGGTTGGCCTGCGCGAGCATCGCGGTGCCGGCCTGGGAGAGGATCTGCGACCGGGTGAAGGCCATCATCTCCTGGGCCATGTCGGTGTCGCGGATCCGGCTCTCGCTGGCGGAGAGGTTCTCGGCGGTCACGTTCAGGTTGTTGATCGTGTGCTCGAACCGGTTCTGCAGGGCACCGAGGTTGGCGCGAGCGGTCGACACGTTGCCGATGGCGGTGTCAAGAGCAGTGATGGCGGAGGTGGCGTCCGCCTGGTTCGACAGGTCGATGCTGTCAACCCCGAGACCCGCCGCGTTGAAGCCGCCCAGGGATCCGTCAGCGGAAGCACCCAGCACGGCACCGGCGCCGTCAGTCACCGCGATGTCCGTGGTGACGCCGGACTGCTTCGAGGTGATGACGAGCTCACCGTCGTCGCCCTGCTCCGCCAGGAAGTTCGCAGCGAAGCCCGCGTCCGCGTTGAGGGTGTTGACCGCGCTCAGCGTGCCGGTGGCAGCCGAGAGGTCGACGTCCACGGAGACGCCGCCCTGGCTGATGTTCCAGTCTGCGGTGGTGAAGTCGGCGCCGCTAACGGCGGCACCCGTGGTGGTGTGGACCTCGCCACCGCTGGCACCGGCGCCCGAGGAGATGCTGACGCTGATGGTGTCGTTGGCGGCGTAGCCGACCTGGAACTCCTTGCCGGTGAACGAGCCGTCGAGGAGCTTGACGTTGTTGAAGGTGGTCTTATCCGCGATGCGGGTCAGCTCCTCCTTCAGCGCCGTGGCCTCGGCGTTGATGGCAGCGCGCGAGTCGGAGTCGTTGGAGTCGTTGGCCGACTGCACCGCCAGGTCGCGCATGCGCTGGAGGATCGAGTGCGTCTCGGTGAGCGCACCCTCAGCGGTCTGCACGACCGAGACACCGTCCTGGGTGTTGCGGACCGCGACCTTGAGGCCACCGATCTGCGAGCGCAGACCCTCGGAGATGGCGAGGCCGGCCGCGTCGTCGGCGGCACGGTTGATGCGGAAACCGCTGGAGAGCTTCTCCAGCGACTTGCTCATCTGGCCCTGCGTGACCGACAGGTTGCGGTAGCTGTTGACCGCGTCGATGTTCTGGTTGATGCGAAGACTCATGATGAATCCCTTCCTGGATGGTGAGTCGGGCGGCCCGTCCATGGGCCTCGAGAAGCACATCGGCCCCGTCTCGGACCGCTTGAGGAAAAAACTCGAGCAGTTCTCGACGGGGCCGACGGGCGGCGGGTCGCCTGGTCCCTAGGCGGTGCCGGCCTGTGGGATCCGGGCGGTGACCCTGCCGGAGGCGTGGCGGGCGGCCACGGCCTCGAAGTAGGCGTTGCGACGCTGGGCGGCGCAGCCGTCCGGGCGTGCGTGCGGCGGGACGAGACTGGGGTCGAGAGCGCTGTTGAGGGCGTCGCGCAGCAGGACCAGCGCCTCCGCGCGGATCTGGGAGACCCGCGACTCGGTGACGCCGAGCGTCTCGGCGATCTCGGCCATCGGCCGCTCCGCGAGGAAGTACTCCTGGACCACGATGCGCAGCCGCTCGGGCAGCTCGGCGATCGCGTCGACGAGGTACTCCAGCTTCTCCCGGTGCTCGACGAGCTCGGAGGGCGCCGGTGAGGTGCTGACCAGCATGTCCTCGAAGGAGACCTCCGAGCCCTGCAGCGACAGCACGTTGGCGCGGGCGACGTCACCGTCATTGGACTCCACCTCGGCGACCGAGAGGCCCAGCGAGGCGGCGACCTCGTGGTTCTCCGGGGCCCGGCCCAGGGTGTTGGCCAGGGCGGTGCGGGCGGCCTCCAGGTCGCGGCCGCGGCGGCGGACCGAGCGCGAGGCCCAGTCGACCTGGCGCAGCTCGTCGAGGATCGCCCCACGGATGCGGCTGGCGGCGTACCGGGTGAACGGCACCCCCCGACCGGGCTCGTAGGCACGAGCGGCCTTGACCAGCGCGGTCAGGCCGGCGGACTGCAGGTCGTCACGGCTGACGTGCGCCGGGACCCGGGTCATCGTCTCCCTGACGATGTGGGACACCAGCGTCATGTGCTCGACCACCAGCGCCTCGCGCTGCGGGTCCTGGGCATCGTCGACCGGTGTCGCCGCCCCCGATGAAGCGGTGTTCGTGTCGCACGCGTCGTTGGTCACGCGAGCCTCCCTCAGTGCTCCCAACCGCTGGCCCTCCCTGACCAACGGGGTGTGTCTCGGACCTCCCAGACCGGGACACATGTCACAGGTTGCGCCGCTTTACCGATCGGCGACAGG
This sequence comes from Nocardioides sp. REDSEA-S30_B4, assembly GCF_001627265.1. NCBI lineage: Bacteria > Bacillati > Actinomycetota > Actinomycetes > Propionibacteriales > Nocardioidaceae > Nocardioides > Nocardioides sp. REDSEA-S30_B4. The sequence continues at coordinate 28,608 of NZ_LUPI01000042.1, forward strand.
GTTTTGGACCGGACTGGCCCGAAGGGGCTAGACCAGCCGTCCGAGAGACCACCTCACGCGTTCCTCACATGCCGGTCCCGATCCCGCCTGCAAGCCGTGAATATCGGGCCTGGGTCCTGCATCCCCTCCGGACACGCCCTCCGGAAGTCCTCAAGTCCCTTGACCGGGAGCCGACTGGAGCCTCGGCAGCGTGTGCCGTCCCAGGAGGCCCCACGGGGGGAGTCTCCGTCGAGCAGAGTCGGAGCCCACCATGGAGAAGCTGTGCCTCGTCCTGTGGCGCGAGCGTGAGCTGCTCGACACCCTCCACTACCGGCTCGAGGTGGAGCAGCTGGTGCTGGCCAGCAACCGCACCGAGCACCTGATGCGGGCCGCCCGTGACGTCGAGGCCGTGCTGGAGACGCTGCGCGAGACCGAGGTCCTGCGCGCCACCGCCGCCGACGCCGCGGCCGCCGAGATCGGCTGCCCGCCCAACCCGTCGCTGCGCCAGCTCGCCGACGCGGCACCGGAGCCGTGGTCGACGATCCTGCACGAGCACCGGGAGGCCTTCGCCTCCTCCACGCGCCAAATCACCGCCCTCGCCGACTCCAACCGCGACCTGCTCACCCAGGGCTACCGCCAGGCCCGGGAGGCGCTGGCCGACCTCGGCGACTCCACCGACGGCTACTCCCCCGACGGCAGCGCCGTGGGCGGTACGCCGGTCGCCCGACTCTTCGACAGCGCGCTCTGACCCATGTCCGGCACCCTGTCCTCCCTCAACACCGCACTCAGTGCGCTGAGGTACAACCGCGTCGCGATGGACGTGGCGAGCCACAACATCGCCAATGTCGCGACCGAGGGCTACAACCGCCGCCGCGTGGACGGCGAGTCGATGGGTGCCCCGGTCGTCCCCGCCCGCTGGTCGACCTACGAGGGTGCCGGCTCCGGCGTGCGCACCTCCTCCATCGTCCGCATGAACGACGCGCTGCTCGACAACCGGGCTCGCACGGAGCACTCCTCGCTCTCCTACCTCCAGCTGCGGGCCACCGCGCTGGCCCGGATGGAGAGCGGGGTGGGTGAGCCCGGTGACTCCGGCGTCTCCGCCGCGATGGCCGACTTCCGCAGCTCCTGGCAGGACCTCGCCAACGACCCCGGCGGCACCGCCGCCCGCGGCCAGGTGCTGGCCCGGGCCGAGTCCCTCGCCGGGGCGCTCGCCGCACAGGCCGCCAACGTCTCCGCCGAGATGACCACGCAGCGCCTCACGCTGCAGGGCTCGGTCGCCGAGGTCGACACCGTGGCCACGGAGCTCGCCGCCACCAACCGGGCCATCGCCACCGCGGCGCTCGACGGCGTGGACGTCTCCGACCTCGCCGACACCCGCGACGTGCTCGGCCTCAGGCTGGCCGAGCTCACCGGCGGCGTCGGGCTCCTGCAGCCCGACGGCACGATGACCGTGAGCGTCGCCGGCGTCTCCCTGGTGTCGGGCTCCACCGCCGGCACCCTGCGGATCGCGACGGGCGTCACGGCCTCCGGCGGCCCGGACGGCTCCCCCGTCACCTTCGCGATCGACCACGGCGCGACCAGCACGACGCTCACCGCTGACGTGCGCGGCGAGGTCGGGGCCTCGGCCGACCTCCTCAACACCACCCTGCCGGCGTACGCCGCCGGGCTGGGCGCGGTCGCGCGCGACCTGGCCGACAGCGTCAACGCCGTCCACGCCGCGGGCTACGACCTCGACGGCACGACGGGCACCGCCTTCTTCTCCTACGACCCCGCGGACCCGGCCGCCACGCTGACCGTGGCCGTCACCGCCCGCCAGGTCGCCGCGTCCTCGCTGCCCGGCGGGGTGCTCGACGGCAGCAACGCCGACGTGATCGGCACCGCGGGCACCCCCGAGGGGTCGTACCAGCGGCTGGTCAACGGCTTCGGCACCGAGGTCGCCTCCGCCCAGCGCCTCGTGCGCACCCAGTCGCTGCTCACCACGCAGGTCGACTCCGCGCGCGAGCAGCTCTCGGGGGTCAACCTCGACGAGGAGACCGTCGCGATGCTCACCGCGCAACGCGCCTACGAGGCCGCCGCCCGCGTCATGTCGGTCATGGACAGCGTCCTCGACACCCTCATCAACAGGACAGGAATCGGCTGATGGCGATGATCCGCGTCACCCAGAACATGGTGACGAACAGGTCGCTGACCTCCTTGCAGGCCGGGCTCGACCGCCTGGCCCAGACCCAGGAGAAGCTGTCCACCGGCAAGAACCTCAACCGGCCCTCGGACTCCCCCACCGACGCGACGACGTCGATGAAGATCCGCGTGCAGCTGGCCGAGACCCAGCAGCACGTGCGCAACGCGCAGAACGGCCTGGGGTGGCTCGACGTCACCGACACCACGCTGAGCGGCATGGCCGACAACCTGCGCCGGGTCAGCGAGCTGGCCCTGCAGGGTGCCAACGCCTCCATCACCGGCACCAGCAGCGAGGCGCTGGCCACCGAGGTCGCCCAGATCCGCGAGGGGCTGCTGGCCCAGGCCAACACCACCTACCTCGACCGGCCGATCTTCGGCGGCGTCACGGCCGGGTCCGAGGCCTTCGACGCCAGTGGCGCGTACGTCGGCGCCGACGCCCCGGTGCAGCGCAGCGTCGCCGACGGGGTGAAGGTGCGCATCGACGTCAGCGGCACCACCGTCGTCGGCCCGAACGGCGCCAACCTCTTCGACGACCTGACCGCCCTGGAGAACGCCCTGCGCCTCGGCGACAAGGCCGGCATCCAGGCCGGGATCTCCGCGATCACCGACCGTCAGCGCGCGGTCAGCGACGCCCAGGCCGCGGTCGGTGCGTCGTACAACCGGGTGGACGCCGCGGAGCGCAAGGGCCAGGACGCGCTGGTCACCCTGCGCTCGGCGCTGTCGGAGGTGGAGGACACCGACCTTCCCAAGGCGATGGTCGACCTGCAGATGCACGAGGTGGCCTACCAAGCAGCCCTCGCCTCGACCGCGCGGGTCATGCAGCCGAGCCTCGTGGACCTTCTGCGATGATCGCCACCAGGCCGGCCGAGGGCGCCGGCACCGCAGCCGAGGAGGACCGCACGGGCATGACCACGGACGCCGACCCGACGGTCCCGGACCTGCCGGTCATCGAGCTGGTGCGGCCGCTGCCCGGCTTCCCCACCCACGTGCGCTTCGCCCTGGTCCGCCTCGACGACGACGGCGTGCTGTGCGCGCTGCGCTCGCTCGACGACCCCGACCTGCGCTTCCTCGTGGTCCCGCCGCACGCGTTCTTCCCCGACTACGCGCCGGTCATCGACGACGCCACCGCCGCCGAGCTCGGGGTGACCACCGCGGACGACGTGCTCCTGCTCAGCATCCTCACCGCCGGCGAGAGCCTGGTCTCCACGACCGCCAACCTGCTGGCCCCGCTGCTGGTCAACACCCGCACCCAGCGCGCTCGCCAGGTCGTGCTCGACGACCCCGCGCTGTCCACGACCACGCCGTTGGTGGCCTGATTGACCACCGGCCACCACCACGCCCGGTAGCGTTGCCCCATGCTGGTCCTGAGCCGCCGCGTCGGTGAGAGCGTCGTCATCGGCGACGACATCACCGTGACCGTGCTGGAGGTCCGCGGCGACGTCGTGCGGATCGGCATCGACGCGCCCCGCTCGGTCGCGGTCAACCGCGCCGAGCTCCTGGCGGAGGTCACCAACAGCAACCAGGCGGCCGCGTCCCCCGGTGAGGACGCCGTCGCCAACCTCGCCGAGGCCCTGCGCAAGCGGTCCTGACGGAGGTCGTCGGGCCTCAGCCGATCGCGACGGCCCCGCTGAGCGCAGCCAGCCTCGCCGCGATCGAGCCGAGCGGCAGCACCTCGTGGGCCAGCCCCGCGGTGGCGACGGCACCGGGCATGCCCCACACCACCGAGGTGGCGGCGTCCTGGACGACGACCCGACCGCCCTGGTCGACGACCGTGCGGGCGCCCTCGAGACCGTCCGAGCCCATGCCGGTGAGCACCAGGCAGAGCACGCCGGGGCCGTAGACCTGAGCGGCCGAGCGCAGCAGCGGGTCGGCCGCGGGACGGCAGAAGTTCTCGCGCGGGCCCTGGTCGAGCGTCGCCCGCACCACGCCCGCGGACCGGGAGAGCCGCAGGTGGAAGTCCCCGGGCGCGAGCAGCACCTTCCCACGGCGTACGACGTCGCCGTCCGCGGCCTCGCGCACCTGCAGCGGCGAGACCCGGTCCAGCCGCGTGGCGAACTGGGTCGTGAAGACCGGCGGCATGTGCTGGGTGACCAGGACGGGCAGCGCGAAGGACGAGGGCAGCTCGGCCAGCACGGCCGAGAGGGCGTCGGGCCCGCCGGTCGAGCAGGCGACCACCAGCACCTCGGGGGACGTGGTGACCTTGACCGGGGCGACGGTGCGGGGCGGGGCGGCGGCCACCATGCGCCGGGCCGCGACCAGGGCCTTGACCCGGGGCAGCAGCTCGTCGCGCACGATGTCGAGCGCGTCGGCGAAGGACGTCGCGCCGGTGGGCTTCGCGACGTAGTCGCTCGCCCCGTTGGACAGCGCCTGCAGCGTGGCGCTGGCGCCCTTCTCGGTCAGGGTGCTGAACATGATGACCGGCAGGCGCGGGTGCCGGCTGCTGATCTCCTTCACCGCGCCCAGGCCGTCGAGCCGTGGCATCTCCACGTCGAGGGTCACCACGTCGGGGCGCAGGACGTCGGCCTTCTCGATGGCGTCGAGCCCGTCCACCGCGGTCCCCACGACCTCGATCTCGGGGTCGGAGGCCAGGACGTTGCTGATGAGGCGACGCAGCACGGCCGAGTCGTCGACCACCAGTGCACGGATCACGTGCGTCTGATCGGCCCCGGCCGGCTCGACGTGAGGCATCGGCTCCGACCCGGGACCAAGGTCCCGAGGACGACCGCCCGAGGTCTAGACGGTCTCAGGTGCCCCCGGCCGGGGACGATGGGACCGGCGTGATCTCCCCCACCAGCTTCGCCTACGTGGCGGACCTGCTGCGCCGAGAGACTGCCATGCTCTGTGAACCGGGCAAGGAGTACCTCGTCGAGGCACGGTTGCTCCCGTTGGCCCGCTCCGCCGGCCAGCCGGACGTCGACAGCTACGTCGCGCTCCTGGGCCGTGACCCGTCCGAACGGGCCAAGGCCATCGACGCGTTGACCATCAACGAGACCTCGTGGTTCCGCGACCTCGCCCCCTACCAGGCCTTCACCGAGGCGATGCTGCCGCCGCTGCTCGAGGCACGAGCGCACGTCAAGCACCTCGAGATCTGGTCGGCGGCGTGCTCGAGCGGCCAGGAGGCCTACTCCCTGACCATGCTCCTGAAGGAGAACCTGCCGCCGGGCTGGACGGCCCGCATCCACGCCACCGACGTCTCCACCTCGATGCTGGAGCGGGTCCGGGCCGGCCGCTACTCCCAGGTGGAGATGAACCGCGGCATGCCGGCCCAGCGCCTGGTCACGTGGTTCACCCGGGCCGGGAACGAGTGGGAGGTCTCCCCCGAGCTGCGCTCGATGGTCACCACCCAGCACCTCAACCTCGCGGCGCCGTTCCCGCCGATGCCGGTCTTCGACATCGTCTTCCTGCGCAACGTCCTCATCTACTTCGACGTGGACACCAAGCGCGACATCCTGCGCCGCGTCAGCAGCCGGATCTCCCCCGACGGCTACCTGCTGCTGGGGTCCTCGGAGACGACCCTCGACCTCGACGACGCCTGGACCCGCGAGGCCGCGGGCCGGGTCTGGATGCACCGCCCCCGTGGCGCGTCCCCCACCGATTCGGCCGGGAGCCTCGCCGCCACCACCGCCCGCGCGACCGCGGGCGTCGCCCGGAGCATCGCACCCGCCCTCAGCCAGACAGGAGCCTGACCGTGCACGCCCTGATCATCGACGACTCCAAGACGATGCGCAGCATCCTGCGCCGCATCGTGACCGAGCTCGGCTTCGAGACCACCGAGGCCGGCAACGGCCAGGAGGCGCTCGACGTGCTGGAGGCCGGCCTGGTGCCGGACATCTGCCTCATCGACTGGAACATGCCGCTCATGGACGGCTACACGTTCGTCACCCGGGTCCGGGCCGACGACCGGTGGCGCAACGTGACCCTGATGATGGTCACCACCGAGAGCGAGCACGGCCAGATCGCGATCATCGAGAAGATGGAGCTCCTCGGGCTCGTCGCCCAGGAGGTACCGGCATGACCGTCACCCTCGAGCCGTCCCTGGGGGACGTGCACGCCGTCGTCGAGGAGGTGTGGTCGAGCTTCCTCGGGGCCGAGGAGCCGATCCTGCCCCTGGCCACGCCGATGCCACCCGGAGGCTGGTCGGCCGCCATCACCGTCAGCGGCGGCTGGGACGCCCAGATCACGGTCAACCTCACCGACGGGGCTGCGCAGGCCGTCACCTCGACCATGCTGATGTGCCCGGTGGAGGACTGCGCCGACGAGGACCTCCGCGACGCCCTCGGCGAGCTGGTCAACATGGTCGGCGGCAACGTGAAGAGCCTGATGGCCGGGTCGGCCGTCCTCTCGCTGCCGCTGGTCGGCCACGGCGACATCTCACCGGGGTCGCACCTGGTCGAGGTCTGCCGTCTCGAGCTGACCTGGCGCGGCGAGCCCGTCGTCGTCACGGTCCACCAGCCCCCCACCGCCGACCCGTCCTGAGCACGGTCCACCGAAGGAGCACCCCGATGAAGATCCTCGTCGTCGACGACAGCCGCGTCATGCGCCAGATCGTCATCCGCACCCTGCGCCAGTCCGGTCACGGCGGCCACGACATCGTCGAGGCCGAGAACGGCCGGGAGGGCCTCGAGGCGGTGCAGCGCGAGGCCCCCGACCTCGTGCTGTCGGACTGGAACATGCCCGAGATGTCGGGCATCGACTTCCTCACGACGCTGCGCGGGTCGGGCGGGACGGTGCCGTTCGGCTTCGTCACCTCCGAGGGCTCGCCGGCGATGCGCGCCCAGGCGGAGGCCGCCGGTGCGGCGTTCCTCATCGCCAAGCCCTTCACCCCCGAGAGCTTCGACGAGGCCCTCGGCGCCGTGCTGGGCGCGCACCCGTGACGCCACCGGTGATGAAGGCACCCGACCGGACCAGCCCGGTCCACCTGCCGGAGCCCAAGGAGGTCCGCGACCTCCTCGGTGACCTGCTGGACCGCGACGTCACGCTCGAGCCGGGTCCCCCGTTCGCCGTGAACGGGCACTACCCGGCCAGCGTGGCGCAGTTCGTCGACGACTCGCTGGTGGTGCGCGCCGTGGTCGCCTTCGACCTGCCGCTCTCCGCCCACGCCGGCGCGGCGCTCGCCCTGGTCCCCGCCAGCGGGTCCGAGCAGGCGATCGAGGACGGCGCCCTGCCCGACATCCTCGGGGAGGGTCTCCAGGAGGTCTTCAACGTCTTCTCCTCGGTCTTCAACGTCGGGGAGTCCGCACACCTCAAGCTCTACTCCGCGCACACCTCGGGCCAGGACGTGCCCGCCGACGCGCGCATCCGCACCCAGGTCCTCGGCCGCAGGGCCGACTTCCACGTGGACGTCGCGGGCTACGGCTCCGGTCGGGTGGCCGTGGTCCTGACCTGACCCACCGGTCAGGTCGGGCACGCGCCCGCGACTCCACCACGCGACCCCCCGGTCCCCCGCGGACCGGGGGGTCCTGCGCGTCCGGAGGGGCCGCAGCAGCACCGGTGCAGACGTTTGCGGGAAACGTCTCAGGTGCTCGCGACGTACGCCGATCAACCTCCTCGAGCAGGGAGTGCTCACCCCTTTCCGCCGACGGACCGGCAGCCACCTCAGAGAAGTCTCGAGGAGTAGTCGTGTCCGTTCCGTCGTACGCGGTGTCCGACTCGGTGTCGGCCGTCCTGAGCTACGCGCTCGACGGCCTGTCGCTGCGTCAGAACACCATCGCCGACAACCTGGCCAACCTCGACACCCCCGGCTTCCGCGCGACGGCTGTCGACTTCGAGTCCGTGCTGCGCTCCGCGATCGGCAGCAACGCCCCCGCCGGCGACGCCGCGATGGCGCGACAGCTCGGTGGTGCCGCCCCGCTGATGGAGGACGCCAACACCCCGGTCGGGGAGAACGGCAACAACGTCGACCTGCGCAAGGAGTCGCTGGCCGCGATGCAGTCGCAGTTCATGTACCAGATGGTCGCGCGGGCCGTGACGGACCGCTTCGACCTCGTCAAGACCGTCGCCGGGGCGATGTGATGAGCGCCTTCGAGTCCCTGCGGATCGCGGGGTCCGGGCTGGGCATGCACCAGACCTGGCTGGACGCGCTCTCGCACAACATCGCCAACATCGGCACCGTCCGCTCCACCGCCGAGGACGCCTTCCAGGCCCAGCTGGTCGTCGCGGAGTCCCGCGAGGACGGCGGCGTGCGGGTCCGGGAGATCGCGCTGAGCTCGGCCGAGGGCCGGATGACCTACCAGCCCGACCACCCGCTGGCCGACGAGGCCGGCTACGTCCGCCTCCCCGACACCGAGATGTCGGACCAGATGGCCGAGCTGATCATGGCCCAGCGCGGCTTCCAGGCCTCGGCGCAGGTGACCAAGTTCGCCCAGGACACCTACCAGACCGCGATCGGGATCGGTCAGCGATGAGCATCGGCGGCATCGAGGGCATCCCGGGCGTCGGCGGCTTCACGCCCTTCGCCCCCCCGACGGTCCCCGCGACCCCGTCGGCCCCCGCAGTCGGCGACGCGCCCTCGGTCGGCGGCGTCGGCAGGGCGGGCGGCCCCGACTTCGGCGAGCTGGTGCTCGACGGGCTCGACCGACTCGACGGCGTGCAGCGCACCGCCGACCAGCTGTCGGTGCAGGCCGCCACCGGTGAGCTGCAGAACATCCACGACTACACGATCGCCGCGACCCAGGCCGCGGTCACCACCCAGGTCACCGTCGCCGTCCGCAACAAGGCGGTCGAGGCGTTCACCGAGATCATGCGGATGCAGGTCTGATGCGCGAGATGCTCCAGCGGTCGATGAACCGCCACACGACGACCTTCCGGCAGTTCACCCCCGGCCAGAAGGTCGTGGCCGTGATCGGCACCGCCGCGCTGCTGCTGGGCGGCTTCATGGTCTTCCGGTGGGCCAGCGCACCGGCGTACGCCCCGCTGTTCTCCAACCTCGCGCCCTCCGACGCCTCGTCGGTCATCGACGAGCTCGAGACCCAGGGCGTCAGCTACGAGCTCGCCGACGGCGGCGCCACGATCATGGTGCCCCGCGACGCCGTGCACTCCACCCGCATCGCGCTGTCCGGGGAGGGCCTGCCGACCAGCACCGACGGCGGCTACGGGATCCTCGACAACCAGGGGATCTCCACCTCGGAGTTCAAGGAGCAGACCGACTTCAAGCGGGCCATGGAGGGCGAGCTCGCCGCCACGGTCAAGGCGATCGACGGCGTGAACGGCGCCGTCGTGCACCTCGCGATCCCCCAGAAGGACGTCTTCACCGACGAGCAGCAGCCGCCGACGGCGTCGGTGCTCGTGCAGACCAACCCGGGCCGCACGCTCACCCCCGAGCAGGTCCAGGCCGTCGTGCACCTCGTCGCCTCCAGCATCGACGGGCTCGACCCCGACCAGGTGACCGTCGCCGACTCCACCGGCCGGGTCCTGTCCAGCCCGGGAGGGACGACGTCGGCGGCCGCCACGGAGCGCACCCAGCAGACCGAGGCCTACCAGGACAAGCTGCGCGCGCGGCTGCAGGCGATGCTCGACCGCGTCGTCGGACCGGGGAACTCCACCGTGTCGGCGACCGTCGAGCTCGACTGGGACAAGGCCGTCACCGAGAGCACCGACTACCGTGCCGACGAGGAGATCCCGGCGCTCACCGAGTCGCTGTCCAGCGAGACCTACTCCGGCGCGGGCGCCGCGGACGGCGTGGGCGGGGTCGTCGGCGTCGACGACCAGACCGACACCACGGCCGGCGCCGAGGGCGACAGCTCCTACAACAACTCCTCCAGCTCGCGGACCAACGGCGTCGACACCGTCGTCGAGACCCGGGAGACCACCCCCGGCGCGGTCAAGCAGATCAACGTCGGCGTGGTGCTGGACACCGCCACCACCCAGGGCGTCTCCGCCACCGACGTGCGGACGCTGGTCGCCGACGCGATCGGCATCAACGGCCGTCGCGGCGACACCATCCGCGTGGTCCAGATGCCCTTCGACCGCACCGGCGAGGAGGCCGCCGCCGCCGAGCTCGAGGCCGCCGCAGCCGCCGAGGCCGCCACCGCCCGCAACGACCTGATCGAGAAGGGCGCGCTGGGCGGCGCAGTCCTCCTGGTCCTGCTGCTGGCACTGGTCACCGGCCGACGCCGCAGCAAGAAGCGCGAGCAGGCCACGACGTACGTCGTCGAGCAGCTGCGCCAGGAGCGCCAGGCCCTCGAGGCGCCGGCCGCGATGGCGCTGGCCGAGGCCGAGCAGGTCGAGGAGCACAACGTGCGTGAGGAGCTCAGCGCCCTCATCGAGCGGCAGCCCGAGGACGTCGCGACCCTGCTGCGCGGCTGGCTGGTGGAGCGCTGATGAGCACCATGACCAAGAGCCCCATCCAGGCCATGGGCGCCCGCAAGGCGGCCGTGCTGCTGGTGCAGCTGGGCAAGTCGCAGGCCGCGAAGGTGCTGAGCATGCTCGACGAGCACGAGGTCGAGGCGATCACCGCCGAGATCGCGATGCTCGACTCGGTGAGCGTCTCGGAGTCCGAGGCCGTAGCCACGGAGTTCCGCGACCTGATGGTGGCGCGGGAGCACATGGCCCGTGGCGGTCTCGGCTTCGCCCAGGCATTGCTCGAGCAGTCGCTGGGTCCCGAGCGCGCCGCCGAGATCATCGAGCGCCTGCACGCCGCGGCGGTGCAGATGCCCTTCCAGTTCCTGCACCAGGCCGACCCCGCGCAGCTGCGCTCCTTCATCGTCGAGGAGCACCCGCAGGTGATCGCGCTGGTGCTGGCGCACATGACGCCGGACAAGGCCTCGTTGCTGCTCTCGGGTCTGCCGCCGGAGCAGCAGGCGCAGGTCGCGCACCGCATCGCGGTGATGGACCGGACCTCGCCCGACATCGTCAAGGCCGTCGAGAGCACGCTGGAGCGCAAGCTCTCCTCGATGCTGCAGCCCTCGGACATGTCGCGTGTGGGCGGCCTGGACCAGATGGTCAACATCATCAACTGCTCCGACCGCTCCACCGAGCGCCAGATCGTCGAGGGCCTCGAGGCGCTCGACCCGAGCCTGGCCGACGAGGTGAAGAGCCGGATGTTCATGTTCGAGGACATCACCGGCCTCGACGACCGCTCCATCCAGCAGGTGCTGCGCCAGGTCGAGGTCTCCTCGCTGGCGCTCGCGCTCAAGGGCGTCTCGACCGCGGTGCGGGAGAAGATCACCCGCAACCTGTCCAGCCGTGCCGCCGAGGGCCTCGTGGAGGAGATCGACCTCCTCGGCCCGGTGCGTCTCTCGCAGGTCGAGGAGGCCCAGCAGGCCATCATCCGCACGATCCGCCAGCTCGAGGAGCGCGGCGAGATCATGATCCGACGCGGAGGCGACGTTGAGTTCGTCGAGTGACGTCATGACCTCGGACACCGCAGCCGGGACCGCGCCGTCCCCGGACCGTCGGGTCCTGCGCGGTGAGCTCGCGCAGGCCGTGGGCCCGCTGAGCACCCCGCAGCTGCGCACCGGGGCGTGGACCCGCTTCGGCGGCGAGCGCACCCTCGGCGACCCGGTCACCGAGGACGTGCTGTCCGCGCTCGCCGAGACCACCCGGACCGCGGCGCGTGCCCAGGGGTACGCCACCGGCTGGGCCGAGGGCCGTCGCGAGGCCGCCGCCGAGGCGGCCGCGAACCGCGCGGAGCTGGAGGCCCTGACCCGCGAGGCCGAGGCCCGCCGACAGGCCGAGCACGAGCAGGCGCTGGCCGCGCTGCAGCGCGCCGCCGCGCTGTTCGCCCAGCAGGCCACCGCCACCGCCGCCGAGGTCGAGGACCACGCCCTGGGCCTGGCCTGCGAGCTGACCGAAGCGCTGGTCGGCCGCGAGCTGGCCGGCGCCGAGGATCCGGTCGCCGACGTCGTACGCCGGGTGCTGGCTGCGCTCCCCCAGGGCCTGCCGGTGACCGTGCGACTGGCGCCGCACGTCGCCAGCCACCCCGACGTGGCCGCGCTGTCCGCGCAGGGCATCACCGTCGTCGCCGACGCCGGGCTGGAGCCGCACGACGCGCTCCTCGAGACCACCGCCGAGGCGGTCGACCTGCGCATCTCGACCGCCCTGGCCCGGGTGCGGGAGGCGCTGTCGTGACCGCGATGTCGATCCCCGCCCCGACGCCCGCCGGGGCGAGCGCCGCCCTGACCGCGAACCGCTCCCGCGCGCTGGCCGCGATCCGTCCGCTCGGCCTGGGCCGGGTCTCGGAGATGGTCGGCCTCCACCTGAGGGTCACCGGCCTGCGCGCCGCCGTCGGCGACCTGCTCGAGGTGCAGTCCACACCACCGGTGCTCGTCGAGGTCGCCGCCTCCAGCACCGAGGGTCTGGTCTGCCTGCCGCTGGGCCGGCTCACCGGCATCCAGGTCGGCGCCTACGTCCGCCACACCGGCGGCCCGCTGCAGATCCGGGTCGGCGACGCCCTGCGCGGCCGGGTGCTCGACGGCCTCGGCCGCCCCATCGACGGCGGCCCGCACCTCGGCGCCATCCCCGGCATGAAGCTCGTCGACGTCGACGGCAGCGCGCCCGACGCGCTGGCCCGCCCGACCATCACCCGTCAGCTCGGCCTCGGTGTGCGGGCACTGGACTCGCTCGTGCCCTGCGGCCGCGGCCAGCGCATCGGCATCATGGCCGGCTCGGGCGTCGGCAAGTCGAGCCTGCTGTCGATGATCGCCCGCGGCACCGACGCCGAGGTCTCGGTCATCGCCCTGGTCGGCGAGCGCGGCCGTGAGGTCCGCGAGTTCATCGAGAACGACCTCGGGCCCGAGGGCCTGGCGCGGTCGGTCCTGGTGGTCGCGACCTCCGACGCCCCGCCGGTGGAGCGGCTGCGCTCGGCCTTCGTGGCCACCCGGATCGCGGAGTCCTTCCGCGACGCCGGACGCGACGTGGTGCTGATGATGGACTCGCTGACCCGCGTGGCGATGGCCCAGCGCGAGATCGGTCTGTCGGCGGGCGAGCCGCCGGCCACCCGCGGCTACCCGCCCAGCGTCTTCAACCTGATGCCCCGCCTGCTCGAGCGCGCCGGCACCTCGCCGCACGGCTCGATCACCGGCCTCTACACCGTCCTGGTCGAGGGCGACGACCTGCAGGACCCGATCGGCGACACCGCCCGCTCGATCCTCGACGGTCACGTCGTCCTCACCCGACGCCTCGCCACCGCCGGGCACTTCCCCAGCATCGACGTGCTCGAGTCGATCTCCCGCGTCACCAGCGCCGTGACCGCTCCCGAGCAGCGCGGCGACGCCGTCGCCCTGCGACGCATGCTGGCCGCGCACCGCGACGTCAAGGAGCTCGTCGAGATCGGCGCGTACGTCGCCGGCACCGACCCCGAGGCCGACGCCGCCATCGCCCGGATGCCGCAGATCGAGGCGTTCCTGCGTCAGTCGATGGACGAGCAGACCCCGACCGCCGACACCTGGGCGGCGCTGCACCAGCTGGTGGCCCGATGAGCCGCCGACCGCACCCCGCCGACCGCGGGCTCGGAGCCGTGGCCCGGGTGCGGGAGGTCCGCGAGCGCGACAGCCGTCTCGGGCTCGTGGCCGCGCTCGCCGACCTGCGCTCCAGGGAGGCGCGGGTCGGCGAGCTCGAGGCGGCGCTGCGCGAGCACGGCTCCTTCGTCTCCGGGGACATGTCGACCTTCGTGGCGCTGCGCGAGTCGCTCACGGCCCTGCGCGAGGAGCTGGTCGCGGACCGGGCTCGCCTCGACGTGGCGCGGAGCATGGCGGTCGAGGCCGACGGCCGGTGGCAGAGCGACCGGTCCCGGCTCGGCGCCGTCGAGGGCCTGCTGGACCGGCGTGCTGCCGAGCGGCGCGTCGAGCGTCGCCGCGCCGACGACAAGGACATGGACGAGGTCGCCTCCCAGGGCTGGCTGCGTCGCAGCACCGCGGACGGGGGTGCGGCATGAGCATCGCCGCCGTCGAGGCCCGCATCGCCCAGATCCAGGGCCAGCTGACCCAGCTGCAGCCCGCCGCGCCGATGAACGGCGCCGTCTTCGCCCAGATGATGTCGGGCGCCACCGCTGCCTACGGGTCCACCACGACCGGCGCCGCCACCGGCGGCACCGCCACCGCCGAGGGCGTCATCGCGACCGCGCGACAGTACGTCGGGATGCCCTACGTCTGGGGCGGCAGCTCGCCGGCCGACGGCGGCATGGACTGCTCCGGCCTCGTGCAGCACGTCTTCGCCCAGCACGGCATCGACCTGCCGCGCGTCTCCAACGACCAGGCCCGCAGCGGCAGCCCCCGCGCACCGGCCTCGACATCCGCGTGATCAGCATCGCGGACTCCGGGCACGGCACCCCCGACTTCATCCGTCGGGTCCTGCCCGGCGAGGGCGTCTCCGCGACCGCCCCGGCCTCCCGGGTCGCCGCGACCGGCGCCTCCCAGGTAACCGGCGTCCCGTTCGCCGACCTCTTCAACACCATCGGCACCCGCTACGGCGTCGATCCGGTGCTGCTGGCCGCCATGGCCCGCACCGAGAGCAGCTTCCAGCCCTCCGCGGTCAGCCCCGCCGGCGCCCAGGGGCTGATGCAGCTGATGCCCGGCACCGCCAAGGGCCTCGGGGTGAGCGACCCCTTCGACCCGGCGCAGTCCGTCGACGGGGCCGCCCGCCTCATGCGCGACCTGCTCGACCGCTTCGGCCGGGTCGACCACGCGCTGGCCGGTTACAACGCGGGCCCGGGTGCGGTGCTCAGGTACGACGGCGTGCCGCCGTACGCCGAGACGCAGGGGTACGTCGCGAAGATCCTCGCCCTGGTGGAGGGAGCCTGATGACCATCGCGCCCCTGCCCCTCGGTGTGCTCGCCACCTCCGGCGCCGGCTCGTCCCGCGGCTCGTCCTCCGACTC
>NZ_LUPI01000043.1:0-60064 GCF_001627265.1 Nocardioides sp. REDSEA-S30_B4
TGCTCAACGGCCCGGGTCCCGACAGCGACCCCGACAGCGTCCTCGGCTGGGACGAGGCGCGGCTGCCCGGCAACGTCCACGTGTCCTTCCCCGGCTGCGAGGGCGACTCCCTGCTGATGCTGCTCGACGCCCGCGGCATCGAGTGCTCCACCGGGTCGGCGTGCTCGGCCGGCGTGCCGCAGGCCTCGCACGTGCTGCTGGCGATGGGCCGCGACGACGACGCGGCCCGGTCCTCGCTGCGCTTCACCCTCGGCCGCACCTCCACGGGGTCCGACGTCGACGCCGTGGTGGACGCGATCGGTCCTGCCGTCGAGCGGGCCCGGGCCGCGAAGCTCTGAGACGCCCGGCTGTGGAGGGACTGCGATGAAGGTGCTGCCGTGAAGGTACTGGCCGCGATGTCCGGCGGGGTCGACTCCGCCGTGGCCGCCGCGCGCGCCCACGAGGCCGGTCACGACGTGACCGGCGTGCACCTCGCGTTGTCGCGCAACCCCGCGTCGTACCGCTCCGGCGCCCGCGGATGCTGCACGATCGAGGACAGCAACGACGCCCGGCGCGCTGCCGACGTCATCGGCATCCCGTTCTACGTCTGGGACCTCTCCGAGCGCTTCCACGAGGACGTGGTCGAGGACTTCATGGACGAGTACGCCGCCGGGCGCACCCCCAACCCGTGCCTGCGCTGCAACGAGAAGATCAAGTTCGCCGCGGTGCTGGACCGCGCCCTGGCGCTCGGCTTCGACGCGGTCGCGACCGGCCACTACGCGCTCCTGCGCGACGGTGACGACGGGCTGGTGGAGATGCACCGCTCGGTCGACGCCGGCAAGGACCAGTCCTACGTGCTCGGCGTGCTCGACCAGCACCAGCTGCGGCACTCGCTCTTCCCGCTCGGCGACACCCCCAAGGTGCAGGTGCGCGAGGAGGCCGCCCGGCGCGGGCTGCTGGTCGCCGACAAGCCCGACAGCCACGACATCTGCTTCGTCGCCGACGGCGACAACGCCGGCTGGCTGCGCGAGAAGCTGGGGGAGCGCGCCCCCAACCACGGAGGCGCGATCGTCGACGACGAGACCGGCGAGGAGCTGGGGCGCCACGACGGCACCTACGGCTACACCATCGGCCAGCGCAAGGGCCTGCGCATCGGCACGCCCGCACCCGACGGCAAGCCCCGCTTCGTGCTCGACATCGAGCCGGTCGAGGGCACGGTCCGCGTCGGGCCGCGGGAGCGGCTGGCCGTTCACGGGCTCGAGGGCATCCGTCCGCGCTGGTGCGGCACCGTCCCGGCCCCGGGGTCCTGGTCGGACTGCACCGTGCAGCTGCGCGCGCACGGCGACGAGCACCGCGCGCGGCTGCGCGTGCACGAGGGAGGGGAGTCGGTGAGCGTGGACCTGCTCGACGCGGCGTACGGCATCGCGCCCGGCCAGGCCGTCGTGGTGTACGACGGCAGCCGGGTCGTCGGCTCGGCCACGATCGCCTCCACGGACCGCTCGCCGGCCGGGAGCGCGCGATGACCCGGGCGACCGGTGTCGGCTCGATGCCCGGTGAGGACGCCGAGGCCTACGCCGAGGCCGTGAGGGCGGTCCTCGGCGAGCTGCCCGACCTGCCGCACGTGCCCGAGCTGCCCGGGCGCGGGGCGACCGCGTCCATGACCGGCCGCGCGCTGGCGGTGCTCGAGGGGCTCGATGTCGACCTCCAGCCCGCCGGGTGGCGGCTGGTCGGGACCTCGGGTGCGCCCGGGGTCGACCACCGTCGCGCGCGCAGCCTGCTGGCCCAGGACCTCGACTGCGTGGAGGAGCTGACCCAGGGCTACGAGGGTGCCTTCAAGACCCAGGTCGCCGGGCCGTGGACGCTCGCGGCGACCGTCGAGAAGCCGCGGGGCGACCGGGTGCTGTCCGACCACGGGGCCCGGCGCGACCTGGCCGAGTCGTTGGCCGAGGGGCTGCGCTCCCACATCCGCGACGTGCGCCGCCGGGTGCCGGGGGCCACCTCGCTGGTGGTGCAGGTCGACGAGCCCGCGCTGCCGGCGGTGCTGACCGGGTCGGTGCCGACCGCGTCGGGCTTCGGCAAGCACCGGGTGGTGCACCCGCCGGAGGCCTCGGCGCTGCTGGAGACGGTGCTCTCGGCGATCGCCGAGGAGGGAGCCGAGCCGTGGGTGCACTCGTGCGCGCCGGGGGTCCCCTGGGGCCTCGTGCGCGGCGCCGGTGCGACCGGGTTCGTCGTGGACCTCTCGGTGCTCTCGGCGGCCGACCACGACACGGTCGCCGAGGCGCTCGAGGGTGGCGTGAGCGTCGCGCTCGGCGTCGTACCCACCCTGGAGCCGGCGGGCGGCACCACGGCCGTCACCGACAAGGCCCTCGTGCAGCGCGTCGAGCGCTGGCTCGACATGCTCGGGCTCGACCCCGACGCCGGCACCCTGCTCGTCGGCCCCGGCTGCGGCCTCGCCTGCGCGTCCACCGCTTGGTCCCGCAAGGCCCTCACGCTCTCCCGCCAGGTCGCCTCCGCCCTCTCCTGACCCCCGGCTCGCACCACCGGGCCCGGAGACGCCGAACCGGCGCGTCCTTCCGGAAGGATGCGCCGGCTCGGCAGTGGAGTGGGATCGATCAGACGTGGACGGCCGCACCCTCGGGGGCGTCGTCGGTGGCCAGCTCGGTGTGCTTGACGTTGAGCAGCGCCCAGACCAGGGCCGAGGCGGCCCAGATCATGAAGGCCCCCACGAGGAACGCGGTGGTCGCGCCGTCGGCGAAGGACAGGATCGCGACCTCGCCGGGGTCGGCGTCCGGACCGCCGAGCTCGGCGGCCCGCTCGAGGATGAAGTGCGACGCGACGGTCGAGAGGATGGCCAGGCCCAGCGCGCCGCCGACCTGCTGCATGGTGTTGAGCACGCCCGAGCCGATGCCGGCGTCGGAGGCGGGGATGCCGTGCAGGGCGACCAGCGTCATCGGCACGAAGGTCAGACCCATGCCGATCGACATGGTGACGATGAACGGCATGATGTCGGTCCAGTAGTTCTCCTGGCCCGGGGTCAGGTGGGAGAACATGAAGAGGCTGAAGCCCGCGAGCAGCGTGCCGGTGCCGGTCAGGTAGCGCGGGTCCATCCGCGCGATCAGCCGCGAGGACGTCGTCGCACCGATGATCATGCCGAACGCGAACGGCAGGAACGCGAAGCCCGTGCGCAGCGCGGAGTAGCCCATGACGTCCTGCACGTAGAGCGAGAGGAAGTAGAACATCGCGAACATCGCGGCCGGGGTCATCATCATGGAGACGAAGGCGACGGCGCGGTTGCGGCTGGCGAAGATCCGCAGCGGCATGAGCGGGTGCTGGACGCGGGTCTCGAGAAGCACGAACGCCACCAGCGCGACGACGCCGACACCGAGGAAGGTCAGCGCCACCGGGTCGCCCCAGCCGTACGGCGTGCCCATCGGGTTCGCCGCCGACACGGTGTCGGGGTCGGTGTTGCCGGTGCGGGTGATGCCGAAGACCAGGGTCAGCAGGCCGACGGTGCCGGTGATGGCGCCGGGGACGTCGAGCCAGCCGTCGTGGTGCTCGGAGTCGGGCAGCAGGCGCGGGGCGAGGAACGCCGCGGCCAGGCCGATCGGCACGTTGATGAGGAAGGTCAGGCGCCAGCCCCACTCGGGGTCGAGGTTGGTCAGCCAGCCGCCGAGCACCAGGCCGATCGCGGCACCGATGCCGGACATCGCGGCGAACACCGAGAACGCACGGTTGCGCTGCGGGCCCGGCGGGAACGTCGTGGTGATCAGCGCCAGGGCGCTGGGGGAGGCCAGCGCCGCGGCCAGGCCCTGCATGCCGCGGGAGCCGAGCAGCATGGCCTCGTTCTGGGCGATGCCGCCGACGGCGGAGGCGAGCGCGAAGAGCGTCACGCCGATCATGAAGACGCGGCGCCGGCCGTAGAGGTCGCCGAGTCGGCCGCCGAGCAGCAGCAGGCCGCCGAAGGCCAGCGCGTAGCCGGTGACGACCCAGCTGAGGTTGGCGAAGTCGATGTCCAGGCTGGCCTGGATCTTGGGCAGGGCGATGTTGGCGATGGTGCTGTCGAGCACCACCATCAGCTGGGCGGTGCAGATGAGCACCAGCGCCCAGGCGGCGTGCCGCGGCCCCCGGGACGCGGAGTCCTGGTGGGCGTCCGGTCCGGACGCGGGCGGGTCGGTGGTCATGTCGGTCACGAGAGGTCCTTCTGGTCGGGAGTAGTCGAGAGCTCGGTCTGGGAGTCGGTCGGGGAGTCGGTGGTGGCCCGGGCGGCCGGGAGGATCACGGCGTCGATGACGCGGGTGACGAGCTCGGGGGTGGGCGGCTGGCCGATCAGGTGGGCGCGGTGCATGAGAATCCCGGCCAGGGCGGGCTCGAGCACCTCGAGGTCGGCGTCGGGGGAGACCTCGCCGCGGGCGGCGGCGCGCTCCCAGATGGTGCGGGCCGTCGCGATCTTGGGTCCGACGACGACCTCGCGGAACGCCTCGGCGAACTCGGCGTCGGTGGTGATGGCGGTGATGATGCTGCCCAACAGCGCCGTCTGGCGCGGCGTGGCCAGTCCGCCGAGCCCGCAGTAGGCCTCGCGAAGGTCCTCGCGCAGGCTGCCGGTGTCCGGCGGCTCGGGGGAGGGGCCCTTGTCGTGGGCGAGCGCGTCGACCACGAGGCTGGCCTTGCCGTTCCACCGGCGGTAGAGCGTGGCCTTGGAGGCCTTCGCCGCCGTGGCGACGGCGTCGAGGGTGAGCCGGTCGTAGCCGACCTCGACGAGCACGTCGAGGGTCGCCTCGAGGATCTCGCGTTCCCGGTCACCCTCCACCCGGGGCCGGGTGGGGGAGTCGCCGGCCTGGGTCTCGGGGGATCGGGCCGGACGTGGCGTCATGCGTGGCCCTCCATTCACCTCGATGAAACGAAACGGTTCCGTTCCATCCGGCCCCAACGATGACACAGGGCGGCGACATTCCCCACCCGGCCCGACCGGTCTGGACCGGGAGGCGTGGCGCGGGTGCCGGGGCTCAGACCGAGGCGGTGGCGGCGACTCGCAGCACGCCGTCGGCGGCGACGTCGTTCCAGCGGTCCACCTTGCGCAGCATGTAGTGCCCGATGCGTCCCATGTCGACGTAGTCGGTGCTCGCGGCCACGCCGGCCGCGCGCGTCAGGAACGCGCGGGTCATGCGCGCCGAGGTGATCTTGTCGGTGCTCCCGTGGGCGGCGACGACGTGACGCCCGCGCAGGGCGTGCACCGGGTCGTCGGGCTGCCACCAGGGCGCGAGGGCGACCACGCCGGCGACCTGCGGGTCGTCAGCGACGTACGCCGCCGTGCGCGCGCCCATGGAGTGGCCCAGCAGCACGAGGGGGACCTCGCCGTACGTCGCGCGGACCTGCTCCATCGCCCAGCGGGCGTCCTCGCGCGGCCCGGAGCCGTCGCCGTTCCAGCCGCGCACGCGGTAGCGCAGCAGCCAGCTCGCGACGCCCTCCGCGTGCAGCCGCGGCGCGATGCGGCGCTGGATCGCGGTCATCCGGTGCCACGAGGCGCTGCGCGAGCCCACGGGGTCGGTCGAGCGCTGGGTGCCGCCGTGCAGCATCAGGGCGACCGCGCGCGGGGCGGCGCCCCCGTCCAGGGGCGGGTCGAGGCGGGTCAGCGAGGGGGTGCTCACGTCTCCATCTTCGTCGCCGGCCCCAGGTCCGGATGGGTGGGACCGGCCTGCGCCGGGGTGTGGCTCGGCTGTCGGTGGGCCCGGGCAGAATGCGCCCATGAGCAGCTCGCCCGACGCCCCGTCGCCCGACGCCGCCACCGACGCTGCGCGCGAGGAGCACAAGCAGCTCGTCGAGGAGGTCGAGGAGGCGCGCTGGCGCTACTACGTGCTCGACTCGCCCAGCATCGACGACGCCGACTTCGACCGGAGGATGCGTCGCCTGGAGGAGCTGGAGGAGGCCCACCCCGAGCTGCGCACCCCCGACTCCCCGACGCAGAAGGTCGGTGGTGCGGTCTCGACCGAGTTCACCCCGGTCGACCACCTGCAGCGGATGGAGAGCCTCGACAACGCCTTCTCCCTCGAGGAGCTCGAGGCCTGGCACGCCCGGCTGGGCCGCGACGGCGTGGAGTCGCCCGCGCTGCTGTGCGAGCTCAAGGTGGACGGCCTGGCGATCAACCTGCTCTACGAGGACGGTCGCCTGGTGCGCGCGCTGACCCGCGGCGACGGCAGCACCGGGGAGGACGTGACGCCCAACGTCAGGACGATCGACTCCGTCCCGCACCGCCTGACCGGCACCGACGAGTTCCCGGTGCCGGCGCTGGTGGAGGTGCGCGGCGAGGTCTTCCTGCCCACCGAGGCCTTCGAGCGGCTCAACGAGGCGATGACCGAGGCCGGCAAGCCGGTCTTCGCCAACCCGCGCAACGCCGCGGCCGGGTCGCTGCGGCAGAAGGACCCGCGCGTCACGGCGACCCGCGCGCTGGGCATGGTCTGCCACGGCCTGGGTGCGCGGGAGGGCTTCGAGCCGGCCGCGCAGTCGGAGGCCTACGCCGCGCTGCGGGCCTGGGGGCTGCCCACCTCCGACCGGGCGAAGGTGCTCGGCTCGCTGGCCGAGGTCGAGGAGTTCATCACCCACTACGGCGAGCACCGCCACGACGTCGAGCACGAGATCGACGGCGTGGTCGTGAAGGTCGACGACGTCGCCGCGCAGCGCCGCCTGGGCTCGACCAGCCGGGCGCCGCGGTGGGCGATCGCGTTCAAGTACCCGCCCGAGGAGGTCAACGCCAAGCTCCTCGACATCCGGGTCAACGTCGGCCGCACCGGCCGGGTGACGCCGTACGCCGTCATGGAGCCGACCCGCGTGGCCGGCTCGACGGTCGAGAACGCCACGCTCCACAACGCCCACGAGGTCAAGCGCAAGGACGTCCGCCCAGGCGACACCGTCATCCTCCGCAAGGCCGGCGACGTCATCCCCGAGGTGCTCGGCCCGGTGCTGCCGCTGCGCCCGGAAGGGCTGCCGGAGTGGGTGATGCCCACCGAGTGCCCCTCGTGCGGCACCCCGCTGGCCGAGCAGAAGGAGGGCGACAAGGACCTGCGCTGCCCCAACCACGAGGCATGCCCGGGTCAGGTCCGCGAACGGCTCTCGTTCGTGGCCGGGCGATCCGCCTTCGACATCGACCACCTCGGCTACGAGGGCGTCGTGTCACTGCTGGAGGCCGGCGTCGTGGTCAACGAGGGCGACGTCTTCGACCTCGACGAGGCCAAGCTGCTGCGCACCGACCTCTACACGCGCGCGGCCAAGAAGGCCGAGCAGGAGGGCGGTGCGGGAGATCGGGTGCTCAACGCCAACGGTCGCGCCCTGCTGGGCAAGCTCGCCGACCGCAAGGACGTCCCGCTGTGGCGGGTGCTGGTCTCGCTCTCGATCCGGCACGTCGGTCCGACCGCGGCCCGCGCGCTGGCCCAGGAGTTCGGCTCGATGGCCGCGATCCGCGAGGCGAGCGAGGAGCAGCTGGCCGCGACCGAGGGCGTGGGCCCGACCATCGCCGAGGCCGTGACCGCGTGGTTCGAGGTCGATTGGCACCGCGAGATCGTGGACAAGTGGGAGCGCGCTGGGGTCTCGATGGCCGACGAGCGCGACGAGTCCACCCCACGCACGCTCGAAGGCCTCACGATCGTGGTCACCGGCAGCCTCGTCGACTTCTCCCGCGACTCCGCCAAGGAGGCGATCCTGAGCCGCGGCGGCAAGGCGGCCGGGTCGGTGTCGAAGAAGACCGACTACGTCGTCGTCGGGGACAACGCCGGGTCCAAGGCCGAGAAGGCCGAGCAGCTCGGCGTCGCGATCCTCGACGAGGACGGCTTCAAGCAGCTGCTCGAGGCCGGCCCCGTCGAGGAGTAGCAGGAGGGGCTCAGGCGGCGGCGCCGCCGCCGGTGAGCCGCTCGGAGATCGTGATGGCCCGCGTCACCAGGTGGTCGAGGACGGCGTAGTCGTCGTCGTCGAGCTCGGCCGACGCACCGGTCACCTTGCCGACGCCGTACGGGTTGCCGTCGGTGAACTTCACCGGGTCGGTGTAGCCCGGCGGGACGATGATGCCGCCGAGGTGCGCGAAGGTCGTGTGGAACGCCTGGAGCGTCGTCTCCTGCCCGCCGTGGCGGGTCTGGGAGGCCGTGAACGCGGTGTAGACCTTGTCGGCGAGCTTGCCCTCGGCCCACAGCGGGCCGAGCGTGTCGAGGAAGCCCTGCATCTGGCTGGTCACGTGGCCGTAGCGGGTGGGGGAGCCCATGACGACGACGTCGGCCCACTCGAGGTCCTCGGGGGTGGCGACGGGCTCGCCGGCCATCTCCTGGACGTGCGCCTTCCAGGCGTCCTGCGACTCGTAGGCCTCGGTCGGGGCGGTCTCGCGGACGTGGCGCAGACGGACCTCGGCGCCCTGCTTGGCGGCGGTCTCGGCGAGCCGTTGGGCCATGGCGTGGGTGGAGCCGTAGCTGGAGTAGTAGACGATCGCGACGTTGGTCATGGTGCGGCCTCCCGAGTGGCGTGGTGGAGTGCGGTTGACAGTTCAACCACGAGCCTACGGATCGGCGAGGGACCGGGGTCACCCACGCGGGTGGGCGCTCCTAGGATGGGCGCCATGCCCGAGATCTCCCGAGACGAGGTCGCCCACCTGGCGACCCTGGCCCGGATCGACCTGTCCGACGCCGAGCTGGACCACCTGGCCCCGCAGCTGTCGGTCATCCTCGAGTCGGTCGCCTCCATCAGCGGGGTGGCCGGCGCCGACGTGCCGCCCACCTCGCACCCGATGCCGCTCACCAACGTCTTCCGCGAGGACGTCGTGGTGCCCGGCCTGACCGCCGAGCAGGCCCTGGCGATGGCGCCGGCCGCCGAGGAGCAGCGCTTCGCCGTGCCGCGGATCCTGGGGGACGAGCAGTGAGCGACCCGACCCCCGACCTGACCCGCACCACAGCCGCCGACCTGGCCGCCGCGCTCGCCGCCGGCGAGACCACCTCGGTCGCGCTGACCCAGGCCCACCTCGACCGGATCGCGGCCGTCGACGGCTCCGTCGACGCCGGCGTGCACGCCTTCCTCCACGTCGACACCGAAGGGGCGCTGGCCGCGGCCGTCGCCTCCGACGAGCGCCGCGCCGCGGGCGCGCCGCTGCACGCGCTGGACGGCGTGCCGGTGGCGGTCAAGGACGTGCTGGCCACGACCGGGCTGCCGACCACCTGCGGCTCGAAGATCCTCGAGGGCTGGATCCCGCCCTACGACGCGACCGTCGTGCGCCGTCTCAAGGACGCCGGTCTGCCCATCCTGGGCAAGACCAACATGGACGAGTTCGCGATGGGCTCCTCCACCGAGCACTCCGCCTACGGCCCCACCCGCAACCCGTGGGACCTCGAGCGCATCCCCGGCGGCTCCGGCGGCGGCTCGGCCGCGGCCGTCGCGGCCTTCGAGGCGCCACTGGCCCTCGGCACCGACACCGGCGGCTCGATCCGCCAGCCCGGCGCGGTCACCGGCACGGTCGGGGTCAAGCCGACGTACGGCGGGGTGTCGCGCTACGGCCTCGTCGCGATGGCCAACTCCCTGGACCAGGTCGGCCCGGTCACCCGCACCGTCCTGGACGCCGCGCTGCTGCACGAGCTGATCGGCGGCCACGACCCGCTCGACTCCACCTCGGTCGACCAGCCGGTCCCCGGCCTGGTCGAGGCCGCCCGCCAGGGCGCGACCGGCGACCTGTCGGGCCTGCGCGTCGGTGTCATCACCGAGCTGCAGGGCGAGGGCTACCAGGCCGGCGTGCTGGCCCGCTTCCACGAGTCGCTGGAGCTGCTGACCGCGGCCGGCGCCGAGGTCGTCGAGGTCTCCTGCCCCAGCTTCGTGCACGCGCTGGCGACCTACTACCTCGTGATGCCGTGCGAGGCGTCCTCCAACCTCGCGAAGTTCGACGCGATGCGCTACGGACTGCGGGTGCTGCCCGAGGGCGTGGACGCCCCCTCGGCCGAGCAGGTCATGCGCGCCACCCGCGACGCCGGGTTCGGCGACGAGGTCAAGCGCCGCATCATCCTGGGCACCTACGCGCTCTCCAGCGGCTACTACGACGCCTACTACGGCACCGCCCAGCGGGTGCGCACGCTGATCTCGCGCGACTTCGAGGCAGCCTTCGGCCGGGTCGACGTGCTGGTGAGCCCCACGGCACCCACCACGGCGTTCAAACTGGGGGAGAAGCTCGACGACCCGCTGGCGATGTACCTCAACGACCTCGCCACCATCCCGGCCAACCTCGCCGGCGTCCCCGGCATCTCGCTGCCCAGCGGGCTGGCCGACGAGGACGGCCTGCCGGCCGGCTTCCAGGTCCTCGCCCCGGCGATGGCCGACGACCGCCTCTACCGCGTCGGCGCCGCCCTCGAGGCCGCGCTGCACGACCGGTGGGGCGGCCCCCTCCTGGACAAGGTCCCTGCGTTGGAAGGTGTGGCCCGATGAGTGCGACGAGCGAGACCCTCGTCCCGTTCGAGGACGTGCTGGCGGCGTACGACCCGGCGCTGGGCCTGGAGGTCCACGTCGAGCTCAACACCGCCACCAAGATGTTCTGCGGCTGCCCGGCCGCCTTCGGCGGCGAGCCCAACACCCACGTCTGCCCGACCTGCCTGGGCCTGCCCGGCGCGATGCCGGTGGTCAACGGCAAGGCGGTCGAGTCCGCGATCCGCATCGGCCTCGCGCTGAACTGCGACATCGCCGAGTGGTGCCGCTTCGCCCGGAAGAACTACTTCTACCCGGACATGCCGAAGAACTTCCAGACCAGCCAGTACGACGAGCCCATCGCCTTCGACGGGTACATGGACGTCGAGGTCGACGGGGAGACCTTCCGCGTGGAGATCGAGCGCGCGCACATGGAGGAGGACACCGGGAAGTCCACGCACGTCGGTGGGGCCACGGGTCGCATCCACGGCGCGGACTACTCCCTGGTCGACTACAACCGTGCGGGCATCCCCCTCATCGAGATCGTCACTCGTCCGATCCTCGGCGCGGGGGAGAAGGCTCCGGCCGTCGCCCGCGCCTACGTGCAGCAGCTGCGCGACCTGATCGTGGCCCTCGGCGTCTCCGAGGCCCGGATGGACCAGGGCAACCTGCGCGCCGACGTCAACCTCTCGCTCTCGCCCAAGGGCAGTGACGTGCTGGGGACCCGCACCGAGACCAAGAACGTCAACTCCTTCCGCTCCGTCGAGCGGGCGGTGCGCTTCGAGATGCAGCGGCACGCCGCGATCCTCGACGCGGGCGAGGCGATCTTCCAGGAGACCCGCCACTGGCACGAGGACACCGGGATCACGACCAGCGGTCGCCCGAAGTCCGACGCCGACGACTACCGCTACTTCCCCGAGCCCGACCTGGTGCCCGTCGCGCCGTCGCGGGAGTGGGTCGAGGAGCTGCGCGGCACCCTGCCGGAGAACCCGGTCGAGCGCCGGGCCCGGCTCCAGGAGGCCTGGGGCTTCACCGACCTGGAGATGCGCGACGTCGTCGCCGCCGGGGTCGTGGAGGCCATCGAGGAGACCGTCGCCGAGGGCGCCGCCCCGCAGGCCGCCCGCAAGTGGTGGCTCTCGGAGCTCTCGCGTCGCGCCAACGACGCCGGCGTGGAGATCACCGAGCTCGGTGTCACCCCGGCCCAGGTCGCGGCGGTGCAGAAGCTCGTCGACGACAAGGTGGTCAACGACAAGCTGGCCCGCCAGGTCTTCGACGGCCTGCTCGCCGGTGAGGGCACGCCCGCCGAGATCGTCGAGAAGCGCGGCCTGGCCGTGGTCTCCGACGACGGTGCGCTCTCGACCGCCGTCGACAACGCGATCGCGGCCAACCCCGACGTGGCGGACAAGATCCGCGACGGCAAGGTGGCCGCGGCCGGTGCCCTGATCGGTGCGGTCATGAAGGAGATGCGCGGCCAGGCCGACGCGGCCCGCGTCCGTGAACTGATCCTGGAGAAGCTCTCCTGACCCACAGGGCGTAGGCTGCCGCCGACACCCATACACACGCGCCTTGCTGGGGGAAGCCGGTCGAAGTCCGGCGCTGACCCGCAACCGTAGGCGCGTCCCGCCCAGGGACGTGCGAGCCGGAGCACCCGCGAGGCGACGTACCCCCACACGCGCTGTCGAGGAAAGCAGCGGGGGACCCGGCCCGCGCCGTGCCCTCCCGCTGAGCAGCGGAGAGGACACCTTGTGAAGCACACCATCCTGCGCGGCGCCGTCGCGCTCACCGGCGCCGCGGCGCTCGCGCTCGGCACCGTCGCCCCGGCCGACGCCGCCCGCGCCGGCGTCCGCGAGGAGAAGAAGGCCGTCCAGTGGCTGGCCGGCGAGCTCGGCGAGGGCGACCTGCTGGTCAACGAGCAGTACGACTTCGCCGACGTCGGGTTGAGCCTCGACGCCGGCTTCGCGCTCAAGGGCGCAGGCCGCAAGGGCGCGGTCGCCCGCGACATCGCGACCGCCGCGGCCGGTCAGGTGGCCTCCTACACCCAGGGCGGTGAGTTCGACGAGGGCGCGGTGTACGCCGGCGCCACGGCCAAGCTGGCCGCGTTCACGCTCCTCGTCGGCGGCGACGCCACCGACGTCGACGGCACCGACCTGGTCGCCCAGCTCGAGGGCGTCACCACCGACGAGGGCCCCTCGGCGGGCCGCATCGTCGACCAGAGCGCCTACGGCGACTACGCCAACACCATCGGCCAGGCCTTCGCCGCCGTCGCGCTGTCGCGCAGCGGCTCCGCCGAGGGCGGCAGCGCGGTGTCGTTCCTGCTGCAGCAGCAGTGCGAGGCGGGCTACTTCCGCCTCCCGCTGACCGCCGACACCGACGCCGCGGACCAGAGCTGCGACGGCGCCGAGGGGCAGCCGAGCGTCGACACCACCGCGCTCGTGCTCAACCAGCTGCTCGAGCTGGACGCCACCGAGGACATCACCGCCGCGGTCGACGCCGCTGCGGCCTGGCTGGGCGACCTACAGAAGGACAACGGCTCCTTCGGCACCGGCGTCGAGGGGGAGGGCTCGAACACCAACTCCACCGGCCTGGCCGGCTGGGCGCTGGCCTCGGTGGGCTCCTGCGGCAAGGCCCGCAAGGCCGCCCGCTGGGTGAAGAAGCTGCAGGTCGCCGGCAAGCACTCCGACACCGCCCTGGCCGACGAGGTCGGTGCGATCGCGTTCGACCGCGCCGCCTTCAAGGCCGGCAAGAGCGACGGGATCACCGTCGAGCTCCGTGACCAGTGGCGTCGGGCCGCGACCCAGGCCACGCCGTCGCTGCAGAACCTCTCGAAGGCCACGTGCAAGCAGTGAGCCGGCTCGCACGCGCGGTGGTCGTCGCCCTGGCGACGGCCACCGTCGTGCTGCCCGTTGGGGGCCTCGGGGCGACGTCCGCCACCGCCGCCACCTGCGCGGCCGGCGGCGGGGTGAGCGTCGTGGTCGACTTCAACTCCCTCGGTGGCGGCGTGCAGACCTCGTGCGTGGCCGGGGGCGGAGGGGACAAGGCGTCCGCGATCTTCGGTGCCGCCGGGCACACGCTGGGCCGGGTGCAGCAGCAGCCCGGCTTCGTGTGCCGGGTCGACGGCCTGCCCTCCCCGGAGCAAGAGGCCTGCGTCAAGACGCCTCCGGCCGACGCCTACTGGGGCCTGTGGTGGTCCAACGGCACCTCGGGCAGCTGGACCTACTCCACGGTCGGCGTGGACGGCCTGACCATCCCCGACGGCGGCTCGGTCGCGCTGTCGTGGGACGACGTCGACGGCTCCGCGCCGCCGAGCGCGACGCCGCCGAAGGCGGCGGCCTCCAGCCCGTCGAGCGCGCCGGCCAGCAGTCCGGCCGCCTCGCCGACGAAGAAGGCCACCCCGTCCGCAGGCGGTGGTGGCACGTCGGGCAGCCCGGCGAGCGGCTCCTCGTCCTCGGCCGAGGCCTCCTCGAGCGCGACGGCGGGGCCCAGCGCCACAAGCACCACCGACGAGTCGGCCACGGAGCGCAAGCGGGCCCGCAAGGGTCGTGACTCCGGCGAGGCGACCGCAGGCGCCACGCCCACCGGTTCGGCGACCCCGGAGGACGAGCCGTCCGCGGACACCGCCGCGGAGCGTCGTACGACGGAGGCGGCCGCGACCGAGGCCGACGGCCTGCCCGTGTGGGTCGCGCCGGTCGCGCTGCTGGTGCTGGCCGCCGGTGGCGGCGCTGCCGTCTGGCTGCGCCGGAGGGCGATCCCGTGACGACGGCGGCCACGAGCCTGCGCACCGCACGCCTCCCGCGCGACCTGCACCCGGTCGCGTGGTGGGTGTGGGCGCTCGGGCTCGCGGCCGCCGCGTCCATGACGACCAACCCCTTCTCGCTGCTGCTGCTGGTCGGCGCCGCAGCCGTCGTGGTGGCGGCGCGACGCTCCGACCAGCCGTGGTCGCGCTCGTTCCGGCTCTACCTGTGGCTGGGGCTGGCGATCGTGGTGCTGCGGGTGGTGTTCCGGCTGCTGCTCGGCGGCGGGTACCCGGGCACGGTCCTGCTGGACCTGCCCGCGATCCCGTTGCCGGAGTGGACCACCGGCATCACGCTGCTCGGAGCGGTCACGCTGGAGTCGGTGCTGGCGGGGCTCTACGACGGCATGCGGCTGGCCTCGATCGTGGTCTGCGTGGGTGCCGCCAACGCACTGGCCAACCCCAAGCGGCTCCTGCGCTCGGTGCCGCCGGCGCTCTACGAGGTCGGTGCCGCCATGGTGGTGGCGGTGACCGTGCTGCCGCAGCTGGCCGACTCCGCGCGCCGCGTCCGTGCCGCCCAGGGCCTGCGCGCCAGCGCGAACGGTCGCATCCACGGCATCCGTCGCTTCCTCGTGCCCGTCCTCGAGGACGCCATCGACCGCTCGATGGCGATGGCGGCCGGGATGGACGCCCGCGGCTACGGGCGCGCCCCCGGCCTGGACCGCCGTGCCCGGGTGCGCACCGGGGCCCTGATGATCATCGGGCTGTGCGGCACCTGCCTGGGCACCTATTCGGTGCTCGACCGCACCGCTCCGCGCGTCCTCGCGCTGCCCGTGCTGCTGCTCGGCGTCGGCCTGGCCGTGCTGGGCCTGGTGAGCGCCGGACGGCGCGTCGAGCGCACCCGCTACCGGCCCGACTCGTGGCTCTGGCCGGAGTGGGTCGTCGCCGGCGCCGGGGTGCTCACCGCCGCGCTGTGGGTGTGGATCGCCCGGACCCAGCTGGCCATCGCCTACCCGGGCCTCGACGTCGTGCCGGTCGTCGGCCTCGGCGTCCTCGTCGGCGTCGCTGTCGCTCTCGCCGGGGGCCTCGCGGCACCGCCGCCGGTCTCCCCACCGGTCTCCCGCGGGCGCCTGGCCCACGACCAGGCCGAGGCGGTGGCCGCATGAGCGCCCCCGTCCTCGAGCTGCGCGGCATCCGTTTCGGCTACCGCGCCGGCCAGGCCCCCGTCCTCGCCGACGTCGACCTCGTCGTCGAGGAGGGCGAGCTCGTCCTGCTCTCGGGACCCACCGGCGTCGGCAAGTCCACGCTGCTCGGTGTCGTCGCCGGTCTCGTGCCGCGCTTCTCCGGGGGCGTGCTCGCCGGCGACGTGCTGCTCGAGGGGGAGAGCGTGCTGCGCCGTCCGCCGCGCGACCGGGCGCACGTGGTCGGGTACGTCGGTCAGGACCCGGCCCTCGGCTTCGTCACCGACACCGTCGAGGAGGAGCTGGCCTACGGCATGGAGCAGCTCGGCCTGCCGGCGGCGACCATGCGTCGCCGGGTCGAGGAGACCCTGGACCTGCTCGGCATCGCCGACCTGCGCTCCCGCGACCTGCGGACCCTGTCGGGCGGTCAGCAGCAGCGGGTCGCCATCGGCGCCGTGCTGACCATGCACCCCCGGCTGCTCGTGCTCGACGAGCCGACCTCCGCGCTCGACCCCACCGCGGCCGAGGAGGTGCTGGCCACCCTCACCCGCCTCGTCCACGACCTCGGGGTCTCGGTGCTGCTGGCCGAGCACCGGCTCGAGCGGGTCGTGCCGTTCGCCGACACCATGTGCCTGATGACCGGTGACGGTCGCGTCCAGGTGGGCGAGCCGGCCGACCTGCTGGCCTCCTCGCCGGTCGTGCCGCCCATCGTCGAGCTCGGTCGGGCCGCCGGCTGGTCGCCGTTGCCGCTGAGCGTGCGCGACGCCCGGCGGCGGGCAAGGGGGCTGGCCGACCGGCTGTCGGAGGTCTCGAGGCTCGTCGCTGACGCTTCTCGCACCTCGACCGGCGAGAGCGAGGTGCGAGCCGAGCGAGCCTCGAGGCCGGGTGACGGCCTGCGGGCCCGCGGGGTCACCGTGGTCCACGGCCGGGAGGTCGCCGTACGCTCCGTCGACCTGACGCTGCCCGCCGGTCGCGTCACCGCGCTCATGGGGCGCAACGGCTCCGGGAAGTCCTCGCTGCTGTGGGCGCTGCAGGGCACCGGTGCGCGGTTCGCCGGCGACGTCGACGTACGCCGCGGGGACGCCGTGGTCGACCCCGCGCAGCAGCCCGCGGCCCAGCGCCGCGAGCTGGTCGGGCTGCTGCCGCAGAACGCCGCGGACCTGCTCTACCTCGAGACCGTCGCCGAGGAGCTGGCCGCCGGCGACGGGGGCGACGGCTCGTGCCGGGAGATCCTGGACTCGCTGGCGCCGGGCCTGCCCGACGACGCCCACCCGCGCGACCTGTCCGAGGGGCAGCGGCTCGCGCTGGCGCTCTCGCTGGTGCTGGCGGCCCGGCCCGGGGTGGTGCTGCTCGACGAGCCGACGCGGGGCCTGGACTACGCCGCCAAGCGGGTGCTGGCGCGCACGGTGCGCGACCTGGCGGCCGACGGGCACGCGGTGCTGGTGGCCTCGCACGACGTGGAGTTCGTGGCGCAGGCCGCCGACGACGCGCTGGTGCTGGCCGAGGGCGAGGTCGTCTCGCGCGGACCCGCCCGCACGGTGGTCGCCGAGTCGCCCGCCTTCGCGCCGCAGGTGACCAAGGTGCTCGGGCCGCCGTGGCTGCGCGTCGACGAGGTGGTCGACGCGCTGGAGACGGCGTGAGCGGCGTTGCGCCGGACCTCCGGGTGGCCGCCGTGCCGCTGTCGCGCCGCTCGTTGGCGGTGCTGGGGCTGGCCTCGTTCGCCGGGCTGATGATGCTGGTCTGGCCGCTGCTGCTGCAGGTGCCCGAGGGCACCCGGGTGGACCCGCCGTTCCTGTTCCTGGGGCTGCTGCCGGTGGTGGTGGCGGTCGTGCTCGCCGAGGTCACCGAGGGCGGGCTCGACGCCCGGGTCCTGGCGCTGCTGGGGGTGCTGAGCGCGGTCAACGCGGTCACCCGGGCGATCTCGCCGGGGCTCTCGGGCGTCGAGCTCGTCTTCTTCCTGCTGATCATCTCCGGGCGGGTGCTGGGGCCGGGGTTCGGCTTCGCGCTGGGCTGCACGTCGCTGTTCGCCTCCGCGCTGATGACCGCCGGGGTCGGGCCGTGGCTGCCCTACCAGATGCTCATCTCGGCCTGGGTCGGCATGGGCGCCGGCCTGCTGCCGCGAGCCCGGGGTCGCCTCGAGATCGTGCTGCTGGCGGCGTACGCCGTGGTGGCGGCGTACCTCTTCGGGGCGCTGATGAACCTCTCGAGCTGGCCCTTCGCGCTCGGCATCGCCGTCCCCGGCTACGAGGGCGAGCTGTCCTACGTGCCAGGTGCGCCGCTGCTGGAGAACCTCCATCGCTTCGGGATCTACACGCTGCTGACCTCCACCGGCGGCTGGGACACCATGCGTGCGATCACCAACGCCGTCGCCGTCGTGGTCCTCGGCCCGGCGGTCCTGGCCGTGCTGCGTCGTGCCGCGCGGCGGGCGACGGTCGTGGGGACGGTGGGGGAGCGGCCGGGTTTGTCGGCCAGCCGCTGAACCCGGCCACGGGACGACGAAGCATTGTCGTCCCACTCCCGGGTCTGTCGGCCAGCCGACAAACCCGGCCGGGTCCGCTCAGGGCCGGATCTGCAGGATCCTGTCGTCCCCGTCGACGGGGGAGCCCCGGCCGTCGCGGTTGCTGGTGGTGACCCAGAGGGTGCCGTCGGGGGCGGCGACGACCGAGCGCAGCCGCCCGTGGTCGCCGACGAAGAACGCGCGGGGCTTGCGGGCCCTCTTGCCCTTCACCTCCACCCGCCACAGTCGCTGACCCTTGAGCGCACCGAGCCACAGCCGGCCGTCGGCGTATGCCAGCCCCGAGGGCGAGGCATCGTCGGTGGCCCACGTGACCTGGGGGTCGACGTACCCCTGCCCCTTGCCGCCCTCGCCCTCGACGGCCGGCCAGCCGTAGTCGCGACCGGCGGTGATCAGGTTCAGCTCGTCGAAGCGGTCCTGCCCGAACTCCGAGGCCCACAGCTTGGTGCCCACGAAGGCGAGACCCTGGATGTTGCGGTGCCCGAGGGACCACACGGGGGAGTCCGGGTCGGGATTGCCGGGTGCGGGGTCGCCGTCGGGGGTGATCCGCAGGACCTTGCCGCCCAGGTCGTCGGGGTCGGCGGCACGCGGCGGGTCGCCGGCCTCACCGGTGGACACGTACAGGTAGCCGTCGGGTCCGAAGACCAGCTGCCCGCCGTCGTGGATGAAGCCGTTGGGGATGCCGGTCAGCACCGGCTCGAGGTCCCCGAGGCGGTCACCGTCGAGGACGCCGCGCACGACCCGGTTGTCGCTGGGGGTGGTGAGGTAGAGGTAGACGAGCCCGTCGTCGTCGTACGACGGGGAGACGGCCACCCCGAGGAGCCCGCCCTCGCCCGCGGGCGCGGCGGCGTCGACCGTGGCGACCTCGACGACCTCGTGCTCGGGCCCGCGGAGCAGCAGCACGCGCGTGGAGTCGCGCTCGGTCACGACCGCGTCGCCGTTCGGCAGGAACGCGATGCCCCACGGCACCGCGAGACCGGTGGCGATGGTGCCGACCTGCTCCGGGGGGCCCGACTCCTCCGCGGCGTCGGTCCCGGTCGGCTCCTCGGTGGGGGCCGTGCTCGAAGGTGCGGTGGTCGGGGCGGGCAGCGGGGTGCCGGTCGCGGTGGTCTCGATGATCGTGACCGTGGACGTGCTGCCCTCCTGCAGGCAGCCGGTCAGCGCGAGCGGCAGCACCGCGGCGGCAGCGACGCCCCGGCGCAGGCGGGTCACGAGACCTTCTCGAGCAGCTCCAGGAGCAGCGCGTGCACCTCGTCGGGGTGCTCGAGACCGAGGAAGTGGCTGCCCGGGAGCTCGACGTAGGTCGCGCCCTCGATGCGGTCGGCGGCGGTGCGCATGTCACGCGCGCCGGCCAGGACGTCCCACCGGCCGGCGACGAAGGTCGCGGGCACCCGAATGTTGCGCAGGGAGACACGGCCGTGCTCGGAGGTGCGCAGCGCGAGGTGGAAGTACCAGCCCATCGGGGTGGTGAGGAACTCGGTCACCGCCTTCGCGGTGATCTCCGGGTCCTTCACGGGCAGCATGAAGCCGCTGTGGCTGAGCAGGTCCACGGCGCGCTTGCCGATGGGGAGGCGGCGGGCGATCGGGGTGAGCGCCCAGCCGGCGTGCTTGGCGACGCGGGTGGCGTTGATGGTGAGGGTGCGGGCCACGACGTGCGGCAGGTGCAGCGGGCCCAGCATGGTGGCGAAGGTGTCGCCGGGGACGCCGGCGACCGCGAAGAGGCCGGAGACCCGCTCGGGGTGGCGGAAGGCCAGCTCGAACATCGTGTTCACGCCCATCGACCAGCCCATCAGCACGCCCTTGGCGACGCCGAAGTGGTCCATGACCGAGAGGCCGTCCTCGACGAACTCCTCGATCCCGCAGCGCTCGGGGTCGGTGGGGCGCTGGGAGCCGCCGGTGCCGCGGTGGTTCCACGACACGACCCGGACCTCGCAGGCGGGGTCGAGCAGCGCGGGCCAGGTCCACGGGTTGGTGCCCAGGCCGTTGCAGAGCACGACCGTGGGGCCCGGCTTGGTGCCGTCGGGGTCGTTGGTCCACGCACGCAGCAGGGTGCCGTCGTCGGAGAGCACCTCGTGGAAGGTGACGGGGGAGGTGGTGACCGGTCGGGCCGCAGAGGTCGGCATGCCCGCGATTGTGCCCCAGCGGCGGAGTGCGTGGGGGCGGTGCTCAGCCGTGGGCCGTGTGACCCGGGTGACCCTGTGCGTCCGGGGCGGACGTCGACTCCAGCTGGAGGGCGTCGAGCCGGTCCTGCTCGGTCGCCGTACCCGGGACCCTGCCGGCGAAGAAGTCCTCGACCTCCTCGCGCTCGGCTCGACGCACCGCCAGGGCGGTGCCGGCGACCATGGCGTTGCGGCACGCGGAGCGCTGGGAGTCCACGGCCCACCGGTGTACCGAGGTCACCAGCGAGCTCTGCAACCGTGAGGTGAGGGGCAGCTTCGAGGCGAGGACCTGCCAGGCGGAGCCGGAGACGCTGCGCGTCGTGGTGAGCACGGTGAGGCGGCGTGCCTGGGACTGCATGTGGGACGCCTCCTCCGGGGGAACAGGGAGCCAGTGGGTGGGGCCAGCGGCGGGTACGTCACCCACCCTAGGAGGTGAGAGGGCTCTCACAAGGGCGGGCGTGTGACGTCTACGTGAATGGGTCCGCACCCGGCCATCCACAGGCGGCTGAAGGGGTGCCGAGCCGGCGCAACCTTCCGGAAGGACGCGCCGGCTCGGCGGGAGAGGTCAGTCGCGCAGGACCGCCTGCTGCCCGCTGCGGGTCGCCCCGACGCTGGCCGCGACGACGCATGCGATGGCGGCGTACTGCGGGGGGCCGAGCAGCTCGCCCAGCACCACGATCCCGGCGAGCGCGGCGGCGGCCGGCTCGAGGCTCATCAGGATGCCGAAGACGCCGGGGGAGAGGGTGCGCAGCGCGACCAGCTCGCAGCTGTAGGGGATCACCGACGACAGCACGCCGACGGCGGCACCGATGAGCAGCACCCGGGGATCCACCAGGTCGGACCCGCCGATGCCGATCGCCAGCGGTGTGAGGAGGACGGTGGCGACGACGCTCGCCACGGCAAGGCCGTCCAGCCCCTGCCAGCGCTGCCCGGTCCTGGCGCTGAGCAGGATGTACGCCGCCCACGACCCTCCCGCGAGGAGGGCGAACCCGACCCCGGCGGCGTCGAGGTGGTCGCCGTCGAAGCCGAGCAGCAGCACCCCGGCGCCGGCCAGCACCACCCACAGCAGGTCGCGCGGCCGTCGCGAGCCCAGCACGGCGAGCGCGAGCGGCCCGATGAACTCGATCGTCACCGCGACCCCGAGCGGGATGCGGGCGAAGGACTGGTAGATGGCCCAGTTCATCAACCCGAGGCTGAGGCCGAAGGCGAGCACGACCATCCAGTCCTCGCGGCTGCGGCCCCGCACGCGGGGTCGCAGCACCGCCACCAGGACCAGCACGCTGGTGGCCAGGCGCAGCCACACGATGGTGGTCGGTGCGACGTCGTCGAACAACGACTTGGCGAAGCCGGCACCGAGCTGGACCGAGGCGATCCCGATGAGGACGAGCCAGACCGGTGACACCGTCGGTGCCGAGGTGTTCGATGAGGTCGGCCCGGTCACCGGGTCAACCTAGGTGATCGGATGTGGCGGACGACGGACGGGAGGCAGCCGTGGCGAGCACGGTGGTGATGGTGGGCACGCGCAAGGGGCTCTGGGTCGGGCGCTCCGACGAGGCGAGGCTGGACTGGGAGTGGAGCGGCCCGCACAGCGACATGGAGGAGGTCTACTCCTGCCTGGTGGACACCCGCGGGACCACGCCGCGCCTCCTGGTGGGCGCCTCCTCGTCCTGGCTGGGGCCGCAGGTCCGCATCAGCGAGGACCTCGGTGAGACCTGGCGCGACGCCGAGCAGGCCCCCCGCTTCCCCGACGACGTCGACGCCTCGGTCGAGCGGGTCTGGCAGTTGACGGCCGGCGCCGAGCCGGGGGTGGTGTGGGCCGGCACCGAGCCCGGGGCGATCTTCCGCTCCACCGACGGCGGGGAGACCTACAGCCTCGAGCGCGGTCTCTGGGACCACCCGCACCGCGCCGAGTGGGGCGCCGGCTTCGGCGGACAGGCGTTCCACACGATCCTGCCGCACCCCAGCGACCCCACGTCCGTGACGGCTGCGATCTCGACGGGTGGCGTCTACCAGACCACGGACGACGGCGGCACCTGGTCGCCGCGCAGTCAGGGCATCTCAGCGATCTTCCTGCCCGAGGGCCAGCAGTACCCGCCCTACGGGCAGTGCGTGCACAAGGTCGCCCGGCACCCCTCGCGCCCCGAGCGGCTCTACGTCCAGAACCACGGCGGCGTCTTCCGCTCCGACGACGAGGGCCGCTCCTACACCTCGATCGCCGAGGGCCTGCCCTCGGACTTCGGCTTCCCCATGGTGGTCCACCCGCACGAGCCCGACACGATCTACACCTTCCCGCTCGGCGGGGGCGAGGGGCGCTACCCGGTCGGTGCGAAGGCGCGGGTCTGGCGCTCGCGCGACGCCGGCGACTCGTGGGAGGAGCTGGGTGCGGGGCGGCTGCCCGACAGCTTCTACGTCGGAGTCATGCGCGACGCCATGGCAGTCGACGACCACGCCAGGGCGGGCGTCTACGTCGGCGCGCGCAACGGGTCGGTGTGGGTCTCGCCCGATGCCGGGGAGACGTGGCTGTGCGCCGTACGCGACCTGCCGGACGTGATGTGCGTGCGAGCGGCCGCGGTCTGAGCCGCCCACACGTCGAACCGGCGCATAGATGCGCCGGTTCGACTCACGTCCGACGCCGAGCCGGCGTATTGATGCGCCGGCTCGGCGTCGGGTGTGTGGGTCAGTCCTGGAGGCCGAAGGCGGGCGGCTCGGTCGGAGGAGGACCCGCGTGGTCGGGCTCGTCCTCAGGCATCGGGATCGGCTCGGGCACGCCGGCGGTGATCTTGGAGCCGTCGGCGCGGGTGCCGCCGAGCTGGGGGTGCTCGTCGAGGGGGCGTGCGAGGCGGGTGCCGGCGGCGCCGGCCTCACCGAGGGGTACGACGAGGGGCTCGTCGGCATGCACCACGTGCTCGCTCCCGCGGACGGACACCGGGACCCCGCCCGTGCCCGCGACCACGGTGAACGTCATCGCGTCCTCGGCCAGCCGCACCCGGACCCGCGAGCCGCGCCACACCAGCGAGAAGGTGAGCTGGTCGAAGGCGTCGGGGAGCCGCGGGTCGAACGTCAGCCGACCGCCGCGGTCGCGCATGCCGCCGAAGCCGCAGACCAGCGCCGACCAGACGCCGCCGGTCGAGGCGATGTGCATGCCGTCGACGGTGTTGCCGTGCAGGTTGGCGAGGTCGACGTACAACGCCTGGAGGAAGTAGTCCCAGGCCTGCTCGTGGTAGCCGACCTCGGCGGCCATGACCGACTGCACGACGGCCGAGAGCGTGGAGTCGCCGGTGGTGATCGGGTCGTAGTACTCGAAGTCGGCGCGCTTCTCGGCGTCGGTGAACCGGTCGCCCTGCAGGAACAGCGCGAGCACCACGTCGGCCTGCTTGAGCACCTGGAAGCGGTAGATGACCAGCGGGTGGTAGTGCAGCAGCAGCGGCCGCAGCTCGTCGGGGGTGCGGGAGAGGTCCCACACCTCGCGGTCGAGGAAGAAGTCGTCCTGGGGGTGGATGCCCAGGCCCTCGTCGAAGGGGATGTGCATCCCCTCCGCGCAGCGCGCCCACTCCGCGACCTCCTCGTCGTCGAGGCCGAGGCGGGTGCAGATCTGGCGGAAGTCGACCGGGTGGTCGCGACGGATCCGCTCGACGGCGGCGACGGCCTGCTCGAGGTTGTGCCGCGCCATGACGTTGGTGAACAGGTTGTTGTTGACGACCGTCGTGTACTCGTCAGGCCCGGTCACGCCGTGGATGTGGAAGGTCGGTGTCCCGTTCTCGCGCCAGAAGCCGAGGTCGGCCCACATCCGCGAGGTCTCCACGAGGATGTCGATGCCGTGGCGCAGCAGGAAGCCCACGTCGTCGGTGGCGGCGAGGTACTGGCTCAGGGCGTAGACCACGTCGGCGTCGATGTGGACCTGCGCGGTGCCGGCGGCGTAGTAGGCCGATGCCTCCTCGCCGTTGATGGTGCGCCACGGGAAGAGCGCGCCCTTCTGTGCCATCTCCGCTGCCCGGTGCCGCGCGGCGTCGAGCATCCGGGAGCGGAAGTGCAGGAGGTTCTTGGCCAGGGCCGGCTGGGTGTAGGTCAGGAACGGCGCGACGTAGATCTCGGAGTCCCAGAAGTAGTGACCCTCGTAGCCCGAGCCGGTCACGCCCTTGGCCGGCACGCCCCACTGGTCGGCGCGTGCGGAGGCCTGCGCCAGGGAGAACAGGTTGAACCTGATCGCCTGCTGGGTCGCGCGGGCCTCGTCGTCGGAGCGCTCGGAGAGCGTGTCGACGTCGGCGGCGTCCCAGAACGTGTCGAACCAGGCGCGCTGTTCGGCCAAGGCCTCGCCGATGCCCGCCCGGGCGGCGCGGTCCAGGGTGCGGTCGCACCGGTCGGCCAGCTCGCGCACCGGCACTCCGCGCGAGGAGTGGTAGGCGACGACCTTCTCCAGGCGCACCGGGCGGCCCTGGTCGGCCTGGACCCGGAAGACCATCTTGGCCAGGTCGTCGTCGTGACGGACCACGACGTCGGCGTCGTCGTGGGTGTGCAGGGTGTGGTCGGCGGCGACCGCGATCGTCATCCTCGACGACGCGCACTGGTAGCCCAGCAGCATGCGGTCGTCCTCGACCCGGCTCATCCGCGGCAGCAGCACACGGTGCTCGAAGGTGCCGGCCTTGCGGGGGTCGACGCCGGCGCCCATGGCCTCGGCGGCGTCGTGGTACTCGTCGGTGCCGTCCTGGCGGTTGAGCAGCTGGGAGGAGATCACGATCGGGGCGTCGCCCTCGAGCATGGTGACCTCGAGGGTCAGCAGCGCGAGGTGACGCTGGGTCATCGACACCATCCGGGTCGAGTCGACCTTGACCCGCTTGCCCGACGGGGTGCGCCACACCAGCGAGCGGCGCAGCACACCGTCACGGAAGTCGAGGATGCGCTCGTAGTGCTCGAGATCGGCGGTGCCGAGGATCAGCGGCTCGTCGTCGACGTAGAGCTTCATCAGCTTGGCGTCGGGGACGTTGACGATCGTCTGGCCGGTGCGGGCGAAGCCGTAGGCGGCCTCCGCGTGCCGGATCTCCCATGTCTCGTGGAAGCCGTTGACGAAGGTGCCGTGCGCGAACGCGTCGCGCCCCTCCTCGGGGTTGCCGCGCATGCCGAGGTAGCCGTTGGCCACCGTGAACAGCGTCTCGGTCACGCCGAGGTCGTGGTCGCTGGGCGTCCGCTCGACCAGCCG
Source organism: Nocardioides sp. REDSEA-S30_B4 (assembly GCF_001627265.1). Taxonomy (NCBI): domain Bacteria; kingdom Bacillati; phylum Actinomycetota; class Actinomycetes; order Propionibacteriales; family Nocardioidaceae; genus Nocardioides; species Nocardioides sp. REDSEA-S30_B4. Next base: position 25,169 of record NZ_LUPI01000043.1, read on the forward strand.
CCACGGGTCGACGGGGAAGCGCGAGCGGTCCAGCGGGTCGCCGTGGACCTGCCCCCGGCTCACGCGGACGCTCCGTCGGACGAGGCCGGCACGAGCTCGAGCAGGTCGGAGACGACGACGTCGGCGCCGGCGCCGGCCAGCACGTCGTGGCCGGCCCCGCGGTCCACGCCGACGACCAGCGCGAAGCCCCCCGCCGCACCCGCGCGTACGCCGGAGACCGCGTCCTCCACGACCACGGCCGCCTCCCGGGGGACCCCGAGGGTGTCCGCGGCGTGCTGGAAGGTGTCGGGCGCAGGCTTGCCCGGCAGGCCCTCGGCGGCAGCGACGCGACCGTCGACGATCGTCGAGAAGCGGTCCGACAGCCCGGCGGCCTCCAGCACCGCGGGGGCGTTGGCGCTCGAGGAGACGATCGCCAGCGGCGTACCGAGGTCGCGCAGGTGGTCGAGCAGCGCGACCGTGCCGGGGTAGGGGTCGACGCCGTCGCGCTCGAGCACGGCGTTGAAGGCGTCGTTCTTGCGGTCGCCCAGCGTGACCACCGACAGGTCGGTGCCGGACTCGGGCAGCGAGATGCCGCGCGAGGCCAGGAAGTCGCGGACGCCGTCGTAGCGCGGCTTGCCGTCGACGTGGGCGAAGTAGTCGGCGTCGGTGTAGGGCGAGGTGTCCTCGGCGGGGCCGTCGTAGCCTCGGAGGAACTCATTGAACATCTCAGCCCAGGCGCGCATGTGCACCTCGGCCGTGGGCGTGATGACGCCGTCGAGGTCGAAGAGGACGGCGGCGTGGTCGGGCCAGGTCACCGTCGGGGGAGCGGCATGGGATCCAGTCACCCGAAGAGGCTAGGGCGTCGGTGTGCAGCCGCGCAGCCGGAGGGTTGAGACGTGTCGAGAGCGTGAGGGCCGTCGCACGTAGGCTTTCCCCCATGACCGGACCCGACAGCACCCCTGACCTCAAGCCCCGCTCCCGCGACGTCACCGACGGTCTCGAGCGGGCCGCGTCGCGAGGGATGCTGCGGGCGGTAGGCATGGGCGACGAGGACTGGGAGAAGCCGCAGATCGGCGTCGCGTCCAGCTGGAACGAGATCACCCCCTGCAACCTGTCGCTGGACCGGCTGGCCAAGGCGGTCAAGAACGGTGTGCACGCCGCCCAGGGCTACCCGCTGGAGTTCGGCACCATTTCGGTCTCCGACGGCATCTCCATGGGCCACGAGGGCATGCACTTCTCGCTGGTCTCCCGCGAGGTCATCGCCGACTCCGTCGAGGTCGTGATGAACGCCGAGCGCCTCGACGGCTCGGTGCTGCTGGCGGGCTGCGACAAGTCGCTGCCCGGCATGCTGATGGCCGCCGCCCGCCTGGACCTGGCCAGCGTCTTCCTCTACGCCGGCTCGATCATGCCCGGCCAGGTCGACGGCAAGGACGTCACGATCATCGACGCCTTCGAGGCCGTCGGCGCCTGCCTGGCCGGCAGGATCAGCCGCGACGAGGTCGACCGCATCGAGCGCGCGATCTGCCCCGGCGAGGGCGCCTGCGGCGGCATGTACACCGCCAACACGATGGCCGCCGTCGGCGAGGCGCTCGGCATGTCGCTGCCCGGGTCGGCCGCCCCGCCGGCCGTCGACCGTCGCCGCGACGGCTTCGCCCACCGCTCAGGCGAGGCCGTGGTGAACCTGATCGCGAAGGGCATCACCGCCCGCCAGATCATGACGATGGAGGCCTTCGAGAACGCCATCACCGTGGTGATGGCGCTGGGTGGTTCCACCAACGCCGTGCTGCACCTGCTCGCGATCGCCCGCGAGGCCGAGGTGCCCCTGAGCATCGACGACTTCAACCGCATCGGCGACAAGGTGCCGCACCTCGGCGACCTCAAGCCGTTCGGCAAGTACGTCATGAACGACGTCGACAAGATCGGCGGCATCCCCGTGGTGATGAAGGCGCTGCTCGACGCCGGCCTCATGCACGGCGACGCGCTGACCGTCACCGGCAAGACGCTCGCCGAGAACCTCGCCGACCTGAACCCGCCGGCGCTCGACGACGACGTCATCCGCTCCTTGGAGCGCCCGATCCACAAGACGGGCGGCCTGACCATCCTCAAGGGCTCGCTGGCCCCCGACGGCGCCGTGGTGAAGTCGGCCGGCTTCGACGAGACCGTCTTCGAGGGCACCGCCCGGGTCTTCGACGGCGAGCGTGCCGCGATGGACGCGCTGGCCGAGGGCAGGATCGTGGCCAACGACGTCGTGGTCATCCGCTACGAGGGCCCCAAGGGCGGCCCCGGCATGCGCGAGATGCTCGCCATCACCGGAGCCATCAAGGGTGCCGGCCTCGGCAAGGACGTCCTGCTGCTCACCGACGGACGCTTCTCCGGCGGCACCACCGGCCTGTGCGTCGGGCACATCGCCCCCGAGGCCGTCGACGGCGGCCCGATCGCGTTCGTCCGTGACGGCGACAAGATCACCCTCGACGTCCTCAACCGCACCCTCGAGGTCGAGCAGGGCGAGGACTGGGACTCCCGCAAGGAGGGCTGGGCCCCGAACCCGCCGAAGTACACCAAGGGCGTCCTTGGCAAGTACGCCAAGATCGTCTCCTCCGCCGCCCACGGAGCCGTGACGGGCTGACCGGCGCACCGCCCTCCCCGCCGAGACGTCGCTCGCGCACGGCCGAGACGTCGCTGACGCACGGCCGAGAGGTCACTCGCGCACGGCCGAGAGGTCGGCGCCGCACGCCGGCGCCGGTCAGTGCACGACGTCGAGCACCTGCAGCGTGACCCCGCTGGCGGACGCCGCGTGCTCGACCAGCTCGAGCTTGACCTTCTCGCCGGGGTCGGCGAACAGCCTCTTGCCCGTGCCCAGGACGAGCGGGAACACGAGCAGGTGCAGCCGGTCGACCAGCCCGGCGGAGAACAGGCCCTGGGACAGGGTGGCCGACCCGTGCACGTAGATCGGGCCGTCGCCCTCGTCGGTCCGTGCCTTGAGAGCGGCGACGTCGTCGAGAGAGCGCAGCACGTGGGTGTTGTTCCAGTCCGAGCCCTGCAGCGTCGAGGAGACGACGTACTTCGGCATCGCGTTGTAGGCCTCGAACTCCTCCATCGAGGGCCACACCGGGGCGAACTCGTCGTGGGAGACCCGGCCGAGCAGCAGCGCACTGGCCTCCTCCTGCTCGCGGCCCTTGATGTCGTAGGCCGCCTCCTCGAACGGGACCTCCGAGAAGGTCCAGCTCGGGTCCTCCATGACGCCGTCCAGGGTGATGAACTCGGTGACGATCAGCTTCCTCATGAAGGGGTCAGACCGGTCGGCGCGCCGGAACTCATCGGCTCACCACGTGTCGACCGGCCGTCCGCTGCCCCTCAGGCGTCCGTCACGATCAACAGCGTCGAGCAGCCGTGCCAGCACCCCGCGGGTCTCGGCCGGGTCGATGACGTCGTCGATCTCGAAGACGCGGGCGACCTCCAGCGCCGTCGAGCTCGCCTGGGCGTACGCCGTCAGCTCCCGCAACCGCGCCTCACGCTGCTCCTCGTCCTCGATCGCCTCGAGCTCGCGGCGCATCGAGAGCCGTACCGCCCCCTCGAGCCCCATCGCGCCGAGGTGCGCGCCAGGCCACGCCAGTGTCATGAGCGGCTCGTGGGTGCTGCCCCCGAGCATCGCCTGGGCACCGAGGCCGTAGCCGCGCCGCAGCACCACGCCGACCAGCGGCACCTCCATCCGCGCCGCGGCGACCAGCAGCCGCGAGGTGTGGCGGACCAGCCCGGTGCGCTCCGCGTCGGCGCCGACCATCATCCCGGGGGTGTCCACCAGTGAGACGACCGGGAAGCCGTGGGCGTCACAGAGCTGGAGGAAGCGGGCGGCCTTGTCGCCGGCGTCCGCGGTGATCGCGCCCGCCCAGTGCCGGGTGTCGTTGCCGAGGACCCCGACGGTGCGGCCCTCGATCCGGCCGAGCGCGGTGAGCAGCTCGGGGGCGAAGGCAGGTCGCAGCACCGTCACCGAGTCCTCGTCGCAGATCGTCTCGACGATCGGCAGCAGCTCGTAGGCGGTGCGCTCGCCCTCGGGCACGGCGTCGCGCAGCGGTGCCTGGTCCGGCGCGGTCCAGCCCGCCGAGCGACCGAGGAAGTAGCCGATGAGCTCGCGCGCGGTCCCCACGGCGTCGTCGGTGGTGACGTCGACGACCCCGTTGGCCTCCATCACCTCGATCGGCCCGACGTCGGCGGCGGCGACGTCGCCGAGGCCGCCGCCCGCGATCATCGCGGGGCCGCCCATGCCGAGGGAGGCGCGCTCGGTGGCGACGACGAGGTCGGAGCAGCCGGCGATGACCGCGTTGCCCGCGAAGCAGTTGTCCTCGACGACCGCGATCCGCGGCACCCGGCCCGAGAGCCGCGCCCACGCCGCGAACGTCGTCACGTCCAGGGCCGAGACCAGCGGGATGTCGGTGTCCCCGGGCCGCCCACCCCCGCCGGCGGCGAAGAACACGGTCGGCAGCCCGAGCCGCTCGATGACGTCGATGAGACGGTCGGTCTTGCGGTGGCCCCGCATCCCCTGGGTGCCGGCCATGACGAGGTAGTCGTAGGACATCACGGCGACCTGCTGCCCGTCGATGGTGGCGAGCCCGCCCACGATCCCGTCGGCCACGCTGCGGTCCAGCAGTTCGTCGAGGGGGCGGCGCTGGGCCTGGGCTGCAGTCACGAAGCGCCCGTACTCCACGAAGGAGCCCTCGTCGACGAGCGCCGCGAGGTTCTCCCGGGCGGTGCGACCGCCGCGCGCGTGCAGCCTCTCGACGGCCTCGGGGCGGGCGGAGTCCTCGGTCAGGGCCCGCCGTGCGAGCACCTCCAGCAGCTCGGGACGGATGCTCATGCGGGGAGCATGCCACCTGCCCGGCCGTGCGCCCGTGACCTCTCGGCCGTGCGCCGGTGACCTTTGGGCCGTGCGCGAGTGACGTCTCGGCCGTGCGCGGGTGACGTCTCGGCGGGGCGGACGGGGTAGACATGCGCCGTGAGCACGCACCCCCGCCGAGCAGCCGCCGAACTCGACGCAGCCGACCTCGACGCAGCCACTCTCGACGCCGCGGACCCGTTGGCGCACCTGCGCGAGAGGTACGTCGGCAGCGAGACCTCCCTGGTCTACTTCGACGGCAACTCGCTGGGCCGCCCGCTGCGGGTCACGGCCGAGCGGCTCGCGACCTTCGTCGAGGCCGAGTGGGGCGGTCGGCTGATCCGCGGCTGGGACGAGTCCTGGATGGAGCTCCCGCTGGTCGTCGGCGACGAGATCGCTGCGGCCTGCCTGGGCGCGGCGCCCGGCCAGACCACGGTCGGCGACTCCACGACCGTGCTGCTCTACAAGGCGCTGCGGGCGGCCTGCGCGCTGCGGCCGGGCCGGCACGAGCTGGTGCTGTGCCGCGACGACTTCCCGACCGACAGGTACGTCGCCGCGTCGGTCGCGCGGGAGCTCGGGCTGAGCCTGCGGTGGGTCGAGGTCGACCCTGCCGGCGGCGTCTCCACCGAGGACTTGGCGGCCGAGCTCTCCGGGGACACCGCGGTCGTCCTGCTCAGCCACGTCGCCTACCGCTCGGCCTGGCTCGCCGACGCCGAGGGGATCACCCGGGCCGCTCGCGACGTGGGCGCGGTCGTGCTCTGGGACCTCTCGCACTCGGTCGGCTCGGTGCCGCTGGCCCTCGACGACTGGGGCGTCGACCTGGCCGTCGGCTGCACCTACAAGTACCTCGGCGGCGGCCCCGGGTCGCCCGCGTTCGTCTACGCCGCCGAGCGGCACCACCACGTGCTCGACCAGCCGGTGACGGGCTGGATGGGCCACGCCGACCCGTTCGCGATGGGGCCGGACTGGACCCCGGCCCCGGGCATCCGCCGGATGATCTCGGGCACCCCGCCGATCGTGGGGATGCTGGGGCTGCGCGACACGGTCGCCACGATCGCCGAGGTCGGCATGGAGGCGGTGCGCGCCAAGTCCGTGTCGCTGACGTCGTACGCGATCGGGCTGGCCGACGACCTGCTCGCGCCCCTCGGCGCGGAGGTCGCCTCGCCCCGCGACCCCGGTCTGCGCGGCGGGCACGTCACGGTCGACCATCCCCGCATGCGGGAGGTCGTCGCGAGGCTGTGGGAGCGCGACGTCATCCCCGACTACCGCGACCCCGGTGGGCTGCGGATCGGCCTGGCCCCGCTGTCGACCTCCTTCGCCGAGGTGGAGGAGGGAATGCGCGCGGCCGCCGAGGTGCTGGCCTCCTCGTGAGCACCCACGACGGTGGTCGAGCAGCGAGCGCCAGCGAGCGGGCGTCGAGACCACCCATCCCCGGCGAGATCAAGGTCCTGATCGCCTCGGCCTTCGTCATCGCGATCGGCTTCGGCCTGATCAGCCCGGTGCTGCCGGCCTACGCGCGCAGCTTCGACGTCGGCGTCGCGGCGGCCTCGGTCGTGGTGTCGATCTTCGCGTTCTTCCGGCTGCTCGGCGCGCCCGGCTCCGGCGTGCTGGTCGCGCGGCTGGGGGAGCGGTGGGTCTACATGACCGGGCTGTGCGTCGTCGCGGCCTCCTCGCTGCTGACCGCCGTGGCGCAGACCTACTGGCAGCTGCTGGTCTTCCGCGGCATCGGCGGGCTCGGCTCGACGATGTTCACGGTCTCGGCGATGGCGCTGCTGGTGCGCCTGGCGCCCCCGACGATGCGTGGACGCGTGTCGTCGGCCTACGCCAGCTCCTTCCTCATCGGCGGCATGCTCGGCCCCGTCCTCGGGGGCCTGATGGCCGGGTTCGGACTGCGCGTCCCCTTCGTCGCGTACGCCGTCGCGCTGGTCGTCGCGGCGCTGGTGGTCGGGGTCCGGCTGTCCGGCGCCAGCCTGCGGCCCGACCCGACCGCGACCCCCGCCCCGCCGATGCGGCTGGGGGAGGGGCTGCGGGACTCGGCGTACCGCGCCGCGCTGGCCTCGGCGTTCGCCAACGGCTGGGCCAACTTCGGCGTCCGCGTGGCGGTGGTCCCGCAGTTCGCGGTGGCGGTCCACGACGACACCTGGGTCGCCGGTGTGGCGCTCGCGGTGGCGGCGGCGGGCACGGCGTCGAGCCTGCAGTTCTCCGGGAGGGTGGCGGACTCGGTGGGTCGCCGGCCGATGGTGCTGGCCGGTCTGGCGACCACGGCGGTGACGTTGGGGCTGATGGGCTTCAGCGAGAGCCTGTGGGTGCTGCTGGGGCTCTCGGCCGTCTCCGGGTTCGGCGCGGGCATGGTCAACCCCGGCCAGCAGGCGACCGTCGCCGACGTCATCGGCAACGAGCGCAGCGGCGGCACGGTGCTCAGCACCTTCCAGATGGCGCAGGACGGGGGCGCGATCCTCGGGCCCGTCCTCATCGGCGTGGTGGCCGACCGGGCCGGCTTCGAGGCCGCCTTCGTCGTGACCGGGCTGGTCAGCCTCGTGGCGCTCCTGCCGTGGCTGGTGGCTCGGGAGACCCTCCAGAAGGAGACCCAGGAGCCGGTAGGCGACGGTCCAGCCACCCGATGAGCGCCATGACGCCGAGGATGAGCAGCGTGATCACGACCGAGGTGACGGCCACCGAGACGGCCCCTTCCTCGCCGACGTCGAGGAACGGGTAGGGGCACCACCCGCTCGACGCCCCGACCGTCGGCGAGGTCGAGGGGGCGGGCGTAGCGGAACCTGGCATGGCTGGACCGGGCGGGGCTGGACACAGGGGGCACCGTCCTGGCGCGATGCTCGCTCACGGAGCCCTGGGGAGCGGGCGCGCCGGTCGTGACGCTAGCGCTGCTGGGGCATCCGTGGGGGGAAGCGCTGGCGCCGTTGGCCGCGGACCGGCAGGGTGGAGGGCGTGATCTCCTCGGCCGACAAGCACCTGCTCCCGGACGTCGACGTGGACGCGGCCGTCCAGGAGGGCCTGGGGGACTGGCGCCCGCTCTTCGGCGTGCTGGCGGCCCGCTTCGACACCGGCGACTTCGCCACCGGGGCCCGCCTGGTCGCCGAGGTCGCGGGGCTCGCCGACGCCATGGACCACCACCCCGACGTCGACCTGCGCTACGGCTTCGTCGAGGTGCGCACGTGGAGCCACGACGTCGGCGGCATCACCCGGCGCGACCTGCGACTGGCCAGGGCGGTCTCCCAGGTGGCCGCCGAGCTGGAGGTGAGCGCGACGCCGGCGCGGCTGCAGTCGGTGGAGTGGGCGCTCGACACCTGGGACCTCACCGAGGTCAAGCCCTTCTGGGCCGCGGTGCTCGGCCTGCAGGAGGCCGACGACGACGCCATCGACCCCGGTGGCCGGTGGCCGTCGGTGTGGTTCCAGCCCACCGAGCAGCACCCCGGGGTGCACCTGGGTGGACCCCGGCAGCGGTGGCACGCAGACGTGCGGGTGCCGCCGGAGGCGGTCGAGGAGCGGATGGCGGCCGTCATCGCGGCGGGCGGCCGGTTGGTCAGTGACGACCACGCTCCGGCGTACTGGGTGCTGGAGGACGCTCAGGGCAACCGGGCCTGCCTGACGACGTGGCTGGGGCGTGGCCCCGGTCCGGCAGCGTGACGGCTCACATCTCGGGACGCGTGTCTCGGATGCTGAGACGAGCGGGACTCGCGGGTGACGCGCGTGGACGGTCGGGATACCTTTGCTGCATGCGCCAGGACCTTCTCGTACGCACGCGACGCGTGGGCTGAGACCGACCCCGTCCGGCCAGCGCGTCGTCCCCTCGTAGCCTTCAGGGCCGAGGGGCTTTTTTGTGGGGTCAGCCCGGTGGCCCGCCGGTCGCCAGGGCGCAGACAGGAGCAGTGAGAGGAAATGAGCAGGTCATGAGCGAGATCACCGGCGCGCAGAGCCTGGTCCGGTCGCTGGAGGCGGCTGGGGCCGACGACATCTTCGGCATCCCCGGCGGCGCCATCCTCCCGGCGTACGACCCGCTGATGGACTCCTCCATCCGCCACATCCTGGTCCGCCACGAGCAGGGCGCCGGCCACGCCGCGCAGGGCTACGCCGCCGCCACCGGCCGCGTCGGCGTGTGCATGGCGACCTCCGGCCCGGGCGCGACCAACCTGGTCACCCCGATCGCCGACGCCTACATGGACTCCGTCCCGATGGTGGCCGTCACCGGCCAGGTCGGTGCTTCGATGATCGGCACCGACGCCTTCCAGGAGGCCGACATCCGCGGCATCACGATGCCGATCACCAAGCACAACTTCCTGGTCACCGACCCCGCCGACATCCCGCGCACCGTCGCCGAGGCCTTCTACATCGCCTCGACCGGCCGCCCCGGCCCGGTGCTGGTCGACGTCGCGAAGTCCGCGCTGCAGTCGATGACCACCTTCTCGTGGCCCACCGAGCTCTCGCTGCCCGGCTACCGCCCGGTGACCAAGCCGCACTCCAAGCAGATCCGCGAGGCCGCCCGGCTGATCCTCGAGGCCCGCAAGCCCGTGCTGTACGTCGGCGGCGGCACGATCCGCTCCGGCGCGAGCCGCGAGCTGAAGGTGCTGGCCGAGCTGACCGGCATGCCGGTCGTCACCACGCTGATGGCGCTGGGGGCCTTCCCCGACAGCCACCCGCAGCACCTCGGCATGCCCGGCATGCACGGCACCGTGGCCGCGGTCGCGGCGCTGCAGAAGAGCGACCTGATCATCAGCCTCGGTGCCCGCTTCGACGACCGCGTCACCGGCAACCTCGACTCCTTCGCGCCGAACGCCCAGGTCATCCACGCCGACATCGACCCGGCCGAGATCGGCAAGAACCGGCACGCCGACGTGCCCATCGTGGGCGACTGCCGCGAGGTGATCTCCGACCTCGTCGTGGCGCTGCAGGCCGAGCAGGACGCCGGCCACACCGGCGACTACGAGCAGTGGGTCTCCTGGCTGGCCGGGCTGAAGAAGCGCTACCCGCTGGGCTACGAGCCGCCCGCCGAGGGCCTGGCTCCGCAGTACGTCATCGAGCGGCTCAGCAAGATCGCCGGCCCCGAGGCGATCTACACCTCCGGGGTCGGCCAGCACCAGATGTGGGCCGCGCACTTCGTGGACTACGAGAACCCGCGCACCTGGATCAACTCCGGCGGCCTGGGCACCATGGGCTTCTCGGTGCCCGCGGCCATGGGCGCCAAGGTCGGCTGCCCCGACACCACGGTGTGGTCGATCGACGGCGACGGCTGCTTCCAGATGACCAACCAGGAGCTGGCCACCTGCGCGATCGAGAACATCCCGATCAAGGTGGCGGTCATCAACAACGAGTCGCTGGGCATGGTCCGGCAGTGGCAGACGCTCTTCTACAACGAGCGCTACTCCAACACCAACCTCCAGCGCCACGGCGGCCCCGTGCGCATCCCCGACTTCGTGAAGCTGGCCGACGCCTACGGCTGCGTGGGCCTGGCGTGCGACTCCGCCGACGACGTCGACGCCACGATCGAGAAGGCCATGGAGATCGACGACGTGCCCGTGGTCGTCGACTTCCGCGTCCACCGCGACGCGATGGTGTGGCCGATGGTGGCCGCCGGCACCAGCAACGACGAGATCAAGTACGCCCGGGACCTCGCGCCCGAGTGGGAAGAGGACGAGCTCTGATGTCGAAGCACACCCTCTCGGTCCTGGTCGAGGACCAGCCCGGCGTCCTGACCCGGATCGCCGGCCTGTTCTCCCGCCGCGGCTTCAACATCGAGAGCCTGGCCGTCGGCCCGACCGAGCACGAGGGCATCTCGCGGATGACCATCGTGGTCAACGTCGAGCAGTCCCCGCTGGAGCAGGTGACCAAGCAGCTCAACAAGCTGGTCGAGGTCATCAAGATCGTCGAGCTCGACCCGACCGCCTCGGTCCACCGCGAGCTGGTGATGGTCAAGGTCGCCGCGACGACCGAGACCCGGGGCCAGGTCCTCGACACCGTCCAGCTCTTCCGCGCCAAGGTGGTCGACGTGGCCCCCGACGCGGTCACGGTCCAGATCACCGGCAACGCCGGCAAGATCGCGGACTTCCTGCGCATCGTGGAGCCCTTCGGCATCCGCGAGCTCGTGCAGTCCGGCATGGTCGCGATCGGCCGGGGCTCCCGGTCGATCTCCGAGCGCAGCCTGCGCCCGGTCTCCGTGCCCGCCCCGACCGCGGCCTCCGCGGTCGGCTCCTGATCCACCTCGCAAGACCGCACAGACTTCCCAAGACGCAGCACCCAACAAGAAGGAGAAGCCCTCGTGGCTGAGATGTTCTACGACGACGACGCCGACCTGTCCCTGATCCAGGGCAAGAAGGTCGCCGTGATCGGTTACGGCAGCCAGGGTCACGCGCACTCGCTCTCCCTGCGCGACTCCGGTGTCGACGTCCGCATCGGCCTGCAGCCGGGCTCGAAGAGCCGCGCCAAGGCCGAGGCCGAGGGCCTGAAGGTCATGACCCCCGCCGAGGCGGCCGCCGAGGCCGACGTGGTCGTCATCCTCGCCCCCGACCAGCACCAGCGGAAGCTCTACGCCGACGAGATCGCCTCGAACCTCGAGGCCGGCAACACCCTGGTCTTCGGCCACGGCTTCAACATCCGCTTCGGCTTCATCACCCCGCCGAGCGACGTCGACGTCTTCATGGTCGCCCCCAAGGGCCCCGGCCACCTCGTGCGCCGTGAGTACGTCGACGGCCGCGGCGTGCCCGTGCTCGTCGCCGTCGAGCAGGACGCCTCCGGCGACGCCTGGCCGCTCGCGCTGTCCTACGCCAAGGGCATCGGCGGCCTGCGTGCCGGCGGCATCAAGACCACGTTCACCGAGGAGACCGAGACCGACCTGTTCGGTGAGCAGGCCGTCCTGTGCGGTGGCGCCTCACAGCTGATCATGTACGGCTTCGAGACCCTGACCGAGGCCGGCTACCAGCCCGAAGTCGCCTACTTCGAGTGCCTCCACGAGCTCAAGCTCATCGTCGACCTGATGTACGAGGGCGGCATCGCCAAGCAGCGCTGGTCGGTCTCCGACACCGCCGAGTTCGGCGACTACGTCTCCGGCCCCCGCGTCATCGACGAGCGGGTCAAGGAGAACATGAAGGCCGTGCTTGAGGACATCAAGAACGGTGCCTTCGCCGAGCGCTTCATCGGTGACATGGACAACGGCTCGCCGGAGTTCACCAAGTTCCGCGAGCAGGGCGAGCAGCACCCGATCGAGAAGACCGGTCGCGAGCTGCGCAAGCTCATGGCGTGGGTCAAGAGCCACGACACCGACTACGTCGAGGGCACCGCCGCCCGCTGATCCGCTGCTCCTCCCGCCGGTCGAGGTGCGAGGAGCGCGCGACGAGCCACGAGACCCCCTGCCCCGTGCAGGGGGTCTCGTGCGTCGTACGCCGGCGTGTCCCGGCGACTGGAGGGTCTGTCGTGACCCCCTTTCACTGCACATCCTCCGGTCGGCACACCGCCGTCCACAGCGGCCGCTGAGGGTCCTGCGCGCGGCGGCATGCCCGACCACCATCGGCGCATGGATGCGATCGAGCGGCTGCTGCGTCGTCAGGCCGGGGTGGTCTCGCGCCGGCAGGTGCTGGACGCGGGGATGAGCGAGGTGCTCGTCGCCCGGCGGGTGCGACGTCGCGAGTGGGTGCGACTGGCCGACGGCGTGTACGTCGACCACACCGGCCAGCTGACGACGGCCCAGGCGGAGTGGGCGACCCTGCTGCGACACCCGGGATCGGTGCTGGCCGGCCGGTCGGCACTGCGCGCGGGTGGGCTGCGAGGTGCCACCGGGCAGGACCGGGCGCGGCGCATCGTCGAGATCGCTGTCCCGCATGGTCGCCGGCTCGACGCCGACCCCGGGGTGAGCGTGGTGAGGGCTGTGACATGCGACTGGAGGGTGTGTCGTGAACCCCTCTCACGACACACCCTCCGGTCCGGCAGCGGCGGCGTCGGGCGGCTACTTCACCTCGGAGCGCAGCATCCGCCAGGAGCCGACGGCGAGCGGCAGCACCAGCCAGAGCAGCGAGGTGACGCCGAGCTGGGCCCAGTACTCCCCGGTGTTGCTCCAGCCCTCGAAGAGCGCGCCCTGGGTGTAGTTGAAGTCCACCCACGGCTGCAGGTCGGCGAACCACGGCTGTGCCGCGGCCAGGGTGAAGGTCAGGCCGGTGAGCACGTAGACGTAGACCAGGTAGCCCACGAGAGCGGCCGGCGAGGAGCGGAGCACGACGCCGAGCATGAAGCCGATCAGCACCCCGAGGACGTTGGCCAGCACGATGGCGCCGAAGTCGGAGACGCTGATGTCCCACACCACGTCGGTGCCGTTGAGCGCGGAGCCGACGAGGTTGCCCAGGGCGCCGACGACGGCGGCGACCAGCATGCCGACGACCGCGACCACCAGGGCGTTGACCGTCTTGGCGGCAAGCACGCGGCCACGGTGGGGGACGAGAGTGAAGGTGGTCAGCCCGGTGCGCTGGCTCCACTCCGAGGTGACCGAGAGGATCGCGATGACCGGCAGGATGATCGCCATCGGGATCCCGACCGCGCCGGCGAAGGACCCGTAGGTCACCTCGTCCTCGGGCGCCCACAGGACGACCGCGGCGCTGGCGAGTGCCGACAGGATGCCGACCGAGGCCATCAGCCAGAGGCCGGAGCGGGTGTCGAACATCTTGCGCATCTCGACCTTGAGCAACCGGGCGAACGGGATCGGCGGCGGGGCCGGGCGGTCGGCGTACGACGACGCAGTGGCGGGCGCGCTCGCGGCGGCGGACGGCGTGGTGAGGGTGGTGGACATCAGGCGGCCTCTCGCTGGGTGTCGGCGGTGAGCTGGAGGAACATCTCCTCGAGGCCGGCGCCGTCGGCGGCGCGGAGCTCGAGCAGGGGGAGTCGGGCCTCGAGGGCCACCTGGCCGGTGACCGCCAGAGAGGCGTCGGTGCGCAGGCCGGCGGCGGGGTCGGCGGGGTCGACCCGCTCGACGGTCCAGCCGGCCTGCTGGAGCGCAGCGGTCAGGGTGCCGACCTCGGCGGCCCGGACGAGCGTGCGGTCGTCGTGCAGCAGCTCCTCCTTGGTGCCCTGGGCGACGACGCGGCCCTGGCCGATGACGACGATGTCGTCGGCGATGACCTCGATCTCGTGCAGCAGGTGCGAGGACAGCAGCACGGTGCCGCCGCGGGCGGCGTGGTCGCGCAGCAGGTCGCGCATCCACCGGATGCCGGCGGGGTCCAGCCCGTTGGCCGGCTCGTCGAGCACCAGCACGGCCGGGTCGCCGAGCAGGGCGGTGGCCAGGCCGAGACGCTGGCGCATCCCGAGGGAGTAGTCGCGCACCCGGCGCTTGGCCTCCTCGGGGGTGAGGGAGACCAGGTCGAGCATCTCCTCGACGCGGGCCCGGGGGAGGCCCATGGTCTCCTGGGCGACGCGCAGCACCTCGCGACCGGTGCGGCCGGCGTGCTGGGCGGAGGCGTCGAGGAGGACGCCGATCTCGCGGCCCGGGTCCGGCAGGTCGGCGTACCGACGGCCCAGGACGGTGGCGGTGCCGGTCGTGGCCGGCGTGAGGCCGGCGAGGATGCGCAGCGAGGTCGACTTGCCGGCGCCGTTGGGGCCGAGGAAGCCGGTGACGCGCCCGGGGCGGGCGGTGAACGAGACGTGGTCGACGGCGAGGTGCTCGCCGTAGCGCTTGGTGAGCTCGAGGAGTTCGATCATGGCCCCGAGCCTCGTGCCGGGAGGGGGTCGCGCACATCGGGGAGCGCCTCCCACTCGCCCCCCGGTCCGACCCCGAGGTGACCCTGAGGGCGACCCCGACGCCGCGTGCATCCCCTGTGTCCGAACTGTGGCGCAACCGTGGCTCGCGGCCCGGAATGCGGTGTCCGACTCGCCCGTTGTGAAGGACGTGAGGATCGATATCTGGAGCGACGTCGTCTGCCCGTGGTGCTTCGTGGGCAAGCGCCGTCTGGAGGCCGCGCTGGCCGAGTTCGAGCACGCCGACCGGGTGGAGGTCGTCTACCGCTCCTTCCAGCTCGACCCGAGCGCCCCGCAGCACGGTCACGAGCTGACCACCCCGGTCCTGGCCCGCAAGTACGGCCGCACCGAGGACGAGATGCGCCAGATGCAGCAGCAGCTCACCGAGCTCGCCGCCGTCGAGGGGCTCTCCTTCCGGTTGCTCGAGACCGTGCACACGCGCACGATCGACGCGCACCGGCTGCTGCACCTCGCGCTGGCCGAGGGCGGCCTCGCGCTGCAGGCCACGCTCAAGGAGTCGCTGCTGTCGGCGTACTTCGAGGACGCCCAGGACGTGGGGGACCACGAGGTGCTGCGGCGCGAGGCGCTGTCGGCGGGCCTGGACCCCGAGCGGGTCGACGAGGTGCTTGCGGGCGAGGAGTTCGCCGACGCCGTGGTCGCGGACATCGACGCCGCGATGGACCTCGGGGTCAGCGGCGTGCCGTTCTTCGTGGTCGACCGGCGCTACGGCATCTCGGGCGCCCAGCCGACCGAGGTGTTCTCCCAGGTGCTCACCCAGGCCTGGGCCGAGTCGCACCCGCCGGTCGAGGTCGTCGCCGGCGGGGACACCTGTGGGGTCGACGGCACCTGCTGAGCCGCTGACCGATCAGTCAGGCTCCGCCGGCTGGTCCAGGTCGACCACGCGACCGACGCCCACCTCCTCGAGGAACCGTCGGTCGTGGCTGACGACCACCAGCGCCCCGCGATGCGCCGCGAGCGCGGTCACCAGGGCGTCGTACGACGGCAGGTCGAGCTTGTTGGTGGGCTCGTCGAGCATCAGCAGGGCCGGCGTGGGGTCAGCGAGCCCTCGAGCGGGATGCTGCCGGCGGTGACGCGCCCGCGGGCGTCGGAGTGCTGGACGACGACGCGGGGGGTGTGCGCGAGGCGCTTGGTCTTGCCCGAGCCCATGGCGGTCCAGAAGCCGACCCGCCCGTCCTCCAGCGGCACGACCCAGACGGGGCTGCTCACCGGGTCGCCGGCGCGGCGGAAGGTGGTGAGCGCCAGGTACGTGCCGGCGGCGAGCTCGTCGCGTGACGTCATGGCGGTCAGCCTGTCAGCGAGCCGGTGACCTCGGCTACCCTGAGCAACGGCACAACGTGGTGCACCTGCTCGTCCCGACCCGCACCACCAGGACCCTCGAGGATCCCCGTGCCATCGCGCCATCCCGTCGTGCTCATCGCCGACGCCCTGAGTCCCGCCACCGTGGCGGCGCTCGGCGACGGCTTCGACGTGCGCCGCTGCGACGGCACCGACCGCGCAGCGCTGCTCGCTGCGGTTGCCGAGGCAGACGCCCTCATGGTGCGGTCCGGCACCCGGGTCGACGCCGAGGTGCTCGCCGCCGCACCCCGGTTGCGGGTCGTCGCCCGCGCCGGGACCGGCCTGGACACGATCGACGTACGCGCCGCGACCGCCGCGGGGGTCATGGTCGTCACCGCCCCGACCGCGAACCTGGTCTCGGCCGCGGAGCTCACGGTCGGGCTGCTGCTGGCGGCCGCCCGTCGCATCCCGCAGGCGCACCAGTCGCTCCGCGAGGGGGAGTGGGAGCGCAGCCGCTTCACCGGCACCGAGCTCGCGGGCAAGACCGTCGGCGTGCTCGGCCTGGGCCGGGTCGGCGTCCTGGTCGCGCACCGCCTGGCGGCCTTCGGCATGCAGGTGATCGCCCACGACCCCTACGTCTCGGTCGGGCGCGCCGCCCAGCTCGGGGTGCGGATGGTCGACCTCGACACCCTGCTCGCCACCTCCGACGTCATCACCGTCCACCTGCCCCGCACCCCCGAGACCCGTGGGCTCGTGGGTGTCGAGGAGCTGCGGAAGGTCAAGCCGTCCCTGCTGCTGGTCAACGCCTCGCGCGGCGGGATCGTCGACGAGGTCGCCCTGCACGCCGCCCTCAAGGAGGGCCGGGTCGCCGCCGCGGGGCTCGACGTCTTCGCCGACGAGCCGTGCCCGGACTCCCCGCTGCTCGACCTCGAGAACGTCGTGGCCACGCCCCACCTCGGTGCCAGCACCCACGAGGCCCAGGAGAAGGCCGGTCTGTCCGTCGCCCGCTCGGTGGCGCAGGCCCTCGCTGGCGAGCTCGTCCCGGACGCGGTCAACGTCCACGGCGGCCTGGTCGCCGAGGCGATCCGGCCCACCATCGGCCTGACCGAGAAGCTGGGGCGCGTCTTCACCGCCGTCGCCGGTGGCGTCGCCCAGTCGCTCGACGTCGAGGTGCGCGGCGAGATCGCCGACCACGACGTGAAGGTGCTCGAGCTGGCCGCCCTCAAGGGGGTCTTCGACGAGGTCGTCGAGGAGCCGGTCTCCTACGTCAACGTGCCCCTGGTCGCGGCCGAGCGCGGCACCGCCTGCCGACTGGTCGTGGAGCGGGAGAGCCCCGACCACCGCAACCTGGTGACCCTGCGCGGCACGCTCGCCGACGGCCGCCAGGTCGCGGTCGGCGGCACCGTCGTGCACGGCCGCGAGCGGCTGGTCGAGGTCGACGGGTACGACGTCGACCTGGCGCTCGCCGAGCACCTGGCCTTCCTCGTGCACCGTGACCGTCCCGGCATGGTCGGCACCGTGGGCGGCATCCTCGGCGAGGCCGGCGTCAACATCGCCGGCATGCAGGTCGCCCGGCAGACCCCCGGCGGCGACGTGCTCGTCGTGCTCGAGGTCGACTCGGCCCTCGACGGCTGCCTGCTGCACGAGATCTCCCTGGCCACCGAGTCCAGCCGCGCCTGCGCCGTACACCTCCCCTGACCCGCCCCCCGGCGTCAGGGCTGGGTCGAGCCGGCGCGTCCTTCCGGAAGGTCGAGCCGGCTCGGCGGGAAGGGTCAGGCGACGAGGACGCGTCCGGGGCGGGCGCGGGTCGGGGAGGCCGGGAGGTCGGCCCACACCGGGGCGAGGCGCTCGACGGCGGCGACCAACTCGGGGGCCGGTCGGGTCCAGGGGATCCGGACGAACCTGTCGAGCCCGCCTTCGGCCGCGAACAGCGGGCCCGGCGTCACACCGACCCCTGCCCGCTCGGCGGCGTCGGCGAGGGCCACCGCGCTGCCCGACGGCAGCTCGCACCACACCGCCAGCCCGCCCCCGGGGCGGATCCAGCGCCACGTCGGCAGGTGCTCGGTCAGCGCACCCAGCAGCACCTCCCGCTGCTCGACCAACCGGGCGAGCTGGTCGGGGAGCACCGGCCCGGAGGCCAGCAGCCGTGCCAGGACCAGCTGCTCAAGCACGGGCGTGCCGAGGTCGAGGCTGAGCCGCGCGCGGGTCAGCCGCTCGGCCAGCCCCGGCGGCACGCGCACCCACCCCAGCCGCAGCCCACCCCAGAACGCCTTGCTGGCGCTGCCGATCGTGATCGCGTCGGGGGAGTACGCCGCGAACGGCCGCGGCATCTCCTGACCGTCCAGCGCCAGCGCCTGCAACGACTCGTCGACGACGGCGACGGTGCCCGCGGCGCGCAGGTGGCCGGCGTACTCCTCACGCTGCTCGTCGGTCATCAGGTGGCCGGTGGGGTTCTGGAAGTCGGGGACGAGGTAGGCCAGTGCCGGGCGCACCTGTCGCAGCTGGGCACCGACGGCGTCGAGGTCCCAGCCCTCGGGGTCGACCGGCGCGCCGACGAGCCGGCCGCCGGCGTTGCGCAGCGCGAGCGTGGCGTTGGGGTAGACCGGGGACTCGACCAGCACCCGGTCGCCGCGGCGGGCCAGCGCCTGCGCCACGATCGCCGCGCCGGACAGGGCCCCTGGGGTGATGATCACCTGCGCCGGGTCGGTCGGCAGCCCGCGCTCCTCGAAGCCCCGCGCGACGGCGGCCTGCAGGTGGGGGAGGCCGGTGGGGAAGTACCCGTGCCCGCCGAGGTACGCCGGCAGCTCGGTCACCGCGTCGGCGTACGCGCTCGCCAGGCCGGCCGGCGCCATCGGGGCGGCGCACCCCAGGTCGATCCCGTCGGGGTGGCCGACGGCGAGCTGGTCGGGGGTCAGCGCCCGGTCCCGGGTGCGGGCGCGGCCGCCGGGCACGCGGGTGAAGGTGCCCGCGCCCTGCCGAGCGACGGCGTACCCGCTCTCGCGCAGCTGGGCGTAGGCACGGGTGACGGTGGTGCGCGAGACGGCGAGCGCGTCGGTCAGCTCGCGCTCGCTGGGCAGCCGTACGTCGGTGCCGATGCGGCCGTCGCCGATGGCGAGCACGAGGGCGTCGGCCAGCCCGGCGTAGGCGGGGGAGCGGTCGAACCCCGCGACCAGCGCGCTGACACGTGCGGCGGAGATGGCCCCGTTGGTCGACGGCGAGGTGGACTGCGTCATGCAGTCCACTGTTCCACGATTGGCTATCGGAGAACAGTCCAATCGCGCGGCACCATCGAGGCATGACCCTGCTCGCCGACCTCGGCCCGCTCGCGCAACTGCGCGCCGGCCGCCTGCCCCGCCGCCTCGTCCAGCTCTACGCGGGCCTGGTGCTCTACGGCGTCTCCCTGGCGATGCTGGTGCGGGCCGGGCTCGGTGCGGCCCCATGGGACGTGCTGCACCTCGGTCTCGCCACGCACCTGCCGATGACGCTGGGCCAGGCGCTGATCCTCACCAGCGTGGTGGTGCTGCTGCTGTGGATCCCGCTGCGCGAGGTGCCGGGCTTAGGGACGGTCTCCAACGCGATCGTGCTCGGCCTGGCCGCCGACGCCACGCTGGCGGTGCTCGACCGCCCTGACGACCTCGCGTGGCGCGGGGTGCTGATGGTCGCGGCCGTGGGTCTCAACGGCCTCGCGACCGCGGCCTACATCGGCGCTCAGCTGGGCCGGGGTCCGCGCGACGGCCTGATGACCGGCCTGCACCGTCGCACCGGCCTCTCCATCCGCCTGGTCCGCACCTCGCTGGAGGTCACCGTCGTCGTCATCGGCCTGCTGCTCGGCGGCACCGCCGGTCTCGGCACGGTGCTCTACGCGCTCGCGATCGGCCCGGTCACCCAGGCCCTACTGCCCTCGTTGGTGGTCGCCCTGCCTGCCGAGCCGTCACTCCCGCACGGCCGAGACGTCACTCCCGCACGCTGCTGAGGCGCGCCGCCGGGGGCCGCCGGGAAGTGCGGGAGCTCAGCGCTTGGTGGCGATGATCGTCGAGGCGTCGGGGGCGACCATGACCTCCACGGCGGTGAAGCGCTCGTCGGTGAGCCACTGCTCGCGCAGGGTGTCCACGCGGCCGTAAGTGATCGGCGGCCACTGCTCGCACGGCGTGAAGTCGTCGAGCACCACGATGCCGCCGTCCTCCACGAGGTCGGCGATCGCGTCGACGCCCACCTCGCCGGGCTGCCCGGAGTCGAGGAAGAGCAGCGAGTAGGGGCCGCGGTCCAGCAGCGTGGACCAGTCGGCTGCCAGCACCTCGACCAGCGGGTCCTCGGCGAAGATCTCCGTCGCCGCCCTCGCCAGCTTGGCATCGAGCTCGGCGGTCACGATCCGCGCCTTCTCACCGCGTACGCCGGAGCGCAGCCAGGCCGTGCCGACCCCGCATCCGGTGCCGAACTCGGCCATCGTGCCGTCGCGGGTCGCGGCCAGCATCGCCAGCAGCCGGCCGGTCTCGTTGCGGCAGAACGACACGTAGCCCGAGCGTCGCGAGACCTCGAAGGCGCGCTCGACGACGGCGGGCAGGTCGGGTGGGGCGCTCACTCGCCAAGTCTCCCATCGCGGGACTCGAGTCCCACATCGTGGACGGATTCCGCAATCCGGTGGCCTGCGTCCGGACAGCGACCTACGCTCGTTCCATCATGCGGAGCATCTTCGTACTTATCGAGTGCCGCGGCGAGGCCCAGCAGGCGTGACCTGCGAGTGAGGCCCCCTCGCCGCGGTGGTCGGCGTTGGTGCGCATCCGGTCTCACACCCCTTTCGCTCGAGAGCAGCCCGGCATCCCCGGTGCTCCTCGGCCCGAGATGACTCCGCGGCGGGTACGCCGGCGCAGCACGCGCGACCCGCTCCTGGTCGGTCCCGACCGTCCGTGCGATCCACGGACAGCTGTCCCCACCGCGGTGTCATCCCCGGTCGACGGCGCACCCCGCGCCACCGGTCCGGGCACGCAACACCCGACACATCCGACACGCGACACCTGGAGACACCGATGTACGACATGTACCCCGAGTGGGGACCCGCCGCCCACAAGCCCGAGAACCCCCGCAGCCGCGAGGCCCTGCAGCGCGCGCTCGACCTGCGGGACAACGGCGGCGAGCGTCCCGACGACAACTAGCGTTCGCCCCATGACTTCTCCCGCCGCCACCGGTTCCGTCCAGCTCGCCGTCATCCCCGGCGACGGCATCGGCCAGGAGGTGACCCCTGAGGCCCTCAAGGTGCTCGAGGTCGCCGCTCCCGCGGGCGTGAAGTTCGAGCAGACCCGCTACGACCTCGGCGCCGAGCGCTACCTCGCCACCGGCGAGGTGCTGCCCGACTCCGTGCTCGGCGAGATCCGCCGGCACGACGCCATCCTCCTCGGCGCGGTGGGCGGCAAGCCCAACGACCCGAACCTGCCCCCGGGCATCCTCGAGCGTGGCCTGCTGCTGCGGCTGCGCTTCGAGCTCGACCACTACGTCAACCTCCGCCCCTCGCGCATCTTCCCCGGCGTCACCTCGCCGCTCTCGGAGGCCGTGCTCAAGGGCGAGGAGGTCGACTTCGTGGTGGTCCGCGAGGGCACCGAGGGCCCCTACACCGGCAACGGCGGCGCGCTGCGCGTCGGCACCCCGGCCGAGGTGGCCACCGAGGTCAGCGTCAACACGGCGTACGGCGTCGAGCGGGTCGTCCGCGACGCCTTCGCCCGCGCGGAGAAGCGCCCGCGCAAGCACCTCACCCTGGTCCACAAGACCAACGTGCTCGTCCACGCCGGCTCGGTGTGGTGGCGACTGACCCAGGAGGTCGCCGCCGAGCACCCGGACGTCACCGTCGACTACATGCACATCGACGCCGCGATGATCCACATGACGACCAACCCGCAGCGCTTCGACGTGATCGTCACCGACAACCTCTTCGGCGACATCATCACCGACCTCGCCGCCGCCATCACCGGCGGCATCGGGCTGGCTGCCTCGGGCAACGTGAACCCCGACCGCACCGCCCCCTCCATGTTCGAGCCCGTGCACGGGTCGGCGCCCGACATCGCCGGACTGCAGAAGGCCGACCCCACCGCCGCGATCCTCTCGACGGCGCTGCTGCTGGACCACCTCGGTCACCCCGAGGCCGCGGCCACCGTCGAGCGCGCCGTGCTCGCCGACCTCGCCGACCAGGCTGGGCGCGCCGAGGCGGGCGACACCGCCCCCCGGCGTACCTCCGAGGTCGGCGACGCCATCGCCGCGCGCGTAGCCGGCTAGCCCGGACTCCGCACCTGCACCACCGCGACCGCCGGGCACCACGAGGTGCCCGGCGGTCGTGCATTTCCCTGCGCTCTTCCCTGCGCCTTTCCCTGCGCCCTTCCCGTGACCCGCCCGAGACAGAGGTCGACTACCGTGACGCCCATGCAGATCAGCACCACGCCCTCGAGCAGCCCCGTCAGTGACGAGCGGCTGGCCGAGATCCTCGCCAACCCCGGCTTCGGCAACCACTTCACCGACCACATGCTCACGGTCGAGTGGACCCCCGAGCAGGGCTGGCACGCCGCGCGCATCGAGCCCTACGCGCCGCTCTCGATCGATCCCGCCGCGGCGGTGCTGCACTACGCGCAGGAGACCTTCGAGGGCATGAAGGCCTACCGCCACGACGACGGCTCGGTGTGGTCCTTCCGCCCCGAGGAGAACGCCAAGCGGATGGTGCGCTCCTCCCAGCGCCTCGCGCTGCCCGAGCTCCCGGTCGAGGACTTCGTGGCCTGCGTCGACGCCCTCGTCGAGGCCGACCGCCGCTGGGTGCCCGAGGGCGGCGGCGAGAAGAGCCTCTACGTGCGGCCGTTCATGTTCGCCTCGGAGGTCTTCCTGGGCGTGCGTCCGGCCCAGCACGTCACCTTCATGGTCATCGCCAGCCCCGCCGGCGCCTACTTCAAGGGCGGGGTGAAGCCGGTGACGCTGTGGCTCACCGAGGAGTACACCCGCGCGGGCCGCGGCGGCATGGGCGCGGCCAAGACCGGCGGCAACTACGCCTCCTCGCTGGTCGCGCAGCAGGAGGCCATCGCCCAGGGCTGCGACCAGGTGGTCTTCCTCGACGCGCAGGAGGGGGAGTACGTCGAGGAGCTCGGCGGCATGAACCTCTACTTCGTCCACCGCGACGGCCGGGTCGTCACCCCCGAGACCGGCACCATCCTCGAGGGCATCACCCGCGCCTCGATCATCGAGCTGCTCGGCAAGATGGGCCACCAGGTCGAGGAGCGGCGCTTCTCGATCCAGGAGTGGAAGGACGGCGTCGCCTCCGGCGAGATCACCGAGATCTTCGCCTGCGGCACGGCCGCGGTCGTCACCCCGGTCGGCGAGCTGAAGTGGGACGGCGGCTCGGCCCCGGCCGCCCCGGCGGTCGAGGCCGACGACGCGCTGTGGACCCGCGTCCGCAGCCAGCTGGTCGACGTGCAGTTCGGCCGCGCCGAGGACACGTTCGGCTGGATGCACCGCATCTGCTGACCACGGCGCCGACACGGTGACCTCGGTGACGGATCGGCCACGGACTCGTTGTTGAATACGCAGGGGCGCGCACCGCGGCGTACCCCGTCCTCGACCGCCCGCGACGCCCAGGGAGCACCGACGTGTGGACACGACGTGGCCTGCTGACCACGGGCGGGGTGGCAGCGCTCCTCGGCGCGACGGGCACGGCCCTGTCCGGGGCCGTCGACGTGTCCGGGCCGCCGGACTTCACCTTCGTCTCCATGCCGGACTTCCTCAACGCCGACGTGGCCGACCTGTCGGGGCTGCCGACCTGGGACGGTGGGATGAACTCCCACAACCAGTGGTGGCAGCTCGCGATCGACTCCTGCCTGTGGGCGGTCGGCTCGCACAACCCCGACGCGGTCTTCGTCGCCGGTGACCAGGTCGAGGGCCGATGGAACATCGACACCGACGACCGCCGGATCTTCGGCCAGGTCAGCCAGGGCACCGACGAGGTCAGCCTGGCGATGTGCCGCAGTGCGATCACGAAGGCCGGAGAGGTCTACTACGGCGAGTACAAGCGCTTCTTCGCCGAGCGCGGCCTGCCGCTCTACCCCGCTCTCGGCGACCACGAGATCCTCGACGACCGCAGCGGACGCAGGAACGACCGGTGGTCGCCCAAGGGCACGCACAAGGGCCGCCCCGACAACCGCTACTACCTCGTCGACCACGCCAAGTCGGTGTGGGCCGACCACTTCACCCGCACCCCCGATGGTGCGCCGGTGCACCGCAAGCGCCCCAAGGGCAGCCAGCACGAGTTCACCGCCTACGCCGAGTCCTTCGGTGACGTCTTCACCCTGATCACCGTCGACGTCTTCCACCGCCACGAGCGCGGCGTGCGGCTCGGCGTCTTCGACGACCAGCTGCGGTGGATGAAGAAGCAGATCCGCAAGGCCAAGAAGAAGGGCCACGTGGTGGCCGTCCAGGGCCACATCCCCGCGCTCGGGCCCTACCGCGTCTTCGCCTCGGGCAACCTGCACATGCCCGAGGCCGAGAAGTCCCCCTTCTGGCGCGCCATGAAGCGCACCGGTGCCGACTTCTACCTCTGCGGGGAGGTCCACGACGCCACGGCCATCCAGCAGGGGTCGCGGCAGCCCGTGCAGGTAAGCCACGGCTGCACCTACCGCTACGGCTTCGCCTACCTGGTCGGCAAGGTCTGGGACGGCGGCCGCGTGACCCTGGAGTACTACGAGCTCCCGCAGGTCTCGCAGAGCGAGGAGCTCGGCATCTGGGCCACCGACCACGCCAAGCTCGCCCCGAACCGGATCAGCTACACGATGCCGCAGCTGCGCGGTCAGCTGGAGTGGAACAAGGGCGTGGTGCTCAGCCGCACCGAGAAGCTCGGCGTCTACGACCCCGACGACGACCCCTACGCCTACGAGAAGCCGCCGTACGGCCTGCTCGGCAAGGCGCGCAAGGCGCCCCGCCCCGGTCCCTCCTCCTGACCCTCGCCGGTCGAGGTGCCCCCGCTGGTCGAGGTGCGAGGGCGGCCACGCCCGAGCCTCGAGACCCGGTGACCCGACCGCCGACAGCGACCTGCGCTGATCGGCCACCTGCGGCTCGTATCCTCGCCGGGTGACCACCCGCCCGCGTGAGGAGCCCGACGTGCTCGTCGGCGGCTACCGCCTGCTCGCCAAGATCGGCGAGGGCGGCATGGGCGTGGTGCACCTGGCGCGCCGCGGCGACGGCGAGCGGGTGGCGCTGAAGGTGCTGCGCCCGCACGTCGTGGGCGACGAGGACGGCCGGGCCCGGCTGGAGCGTGAGGTCGACTCCCTCTCGAGGGTGCACAGCCGCTGGGTCGCCGAGATCGTCGACGCCGACCCCTGGGCGGCGGTCCCGTGGATCGCGACGCGCTACGTCCCCGGCCTGTCACTGCACGACCACGTGCTGGAGGAGGGGCCGGTGCGCGGCGCCGACCTGCTGTGGTTCGCCGGCTGCCTGGCCGAGGGGCTCGATGCCGTGCACGCCGTGGGGGTGCTGCACCGCGACGTGAAGCCCTCCAACGTGCTGATGGAGGGCCGCACCCCGATCCTCATCGACTTCGGGCTGGCCAAGCTGGCCGACGACCCGCGGATGACCCAGGCGGGGTGGCTGATCGGCACGCCGGGCTACCTCGCGCCGGAGATCCTGCACGGCGACGACGCGACCGAGGCCTCCGACGTCCACGCCTGGGCGGCCACCGTCGCCTACGCCGGCACCGGCCGAGCGCCGTTCGGGCGGGGCCCGTCGGCGGCGGTGATGGACCGGGTGCGCCGCGGGGAGCACGACCTCTCCGGCCTGACCGGTGACCTCGCGCGGGTCGTGGCCGCCGCGCTCGATCCCGAGCCGGAGAACCGACCCGAGCTGTGGGAGGTGCTGGACTGGCTGCGTCCGCAGACGACGAGGGTGCGCCGGGTCGTCCCGCCCCCGCCGGTGCCCCTCGAACGACACGAGCGGTCCGAGCCGGACGAGACGCACCCGTGGCAGCCGGCTGCGACGCCGTACGACGTGACCGCGGTGGCCGGCGCGGAGGACCCGACCGACAGGTGGGAGGGGGAGCGACCCCACGAGCCCGTCGACGGCACCCGGGTGCTGCCGTGGGACGACGACCACGACTGGGCACACGCCGAGCCGGAGCCACGCGCGCCGCTGCTCGAGCGGGCCCGCCGCGCGCTGCTGCTCTCCGTGACCGGTGCGGCGGCCACGGCTGCGGTGGTGGCCGCCCCGCTGCTCACGGTCACCGCGCTGATGCTGGTCGTCTGGCTGCTCCGCAGCGGCTCGATCGCCGCCAGCACGGTGGGGGCTCGACGTCAGGAGCGCGGTCGCCGCTGGTGGGACGGCCCGCGGCGCTCGTGACGGTCATGGTCGCGGGAGCGGCGTACCTCGCCCTCGACGGCGTGGACTGGGCGCCGCTGGACGCCCAGCCGTTCGGGGACGTGTCGATCCCCGTCCTGCAGCGCTGAGCGCTCGACGGCCGGGCCGGATGCTGGGACATCCGTCCTACGATGAGGGCGTGCGTGGTTCACTGGGTGACGTGCAGCACCACCGCATCATCATTCGTTAGCGCGACGAGCACCGCTCGTCGCGCCACCTCTCGTCCGCGAGAGGTTTTTTTGTGCCTGCACACCAGCACAGCCCCGGAGGAGAAGCCCTGATGGACCTGCACGGCGCGTTCCACGTCTACGACACGACCCTGCGCGACGGCGCGCAGCAGGAGGGGCTCAACCTCTCCGTCGCCGACAAGCTGAACATCGCGCGCCAGCTCGACGGTCTCGGGGTGGGCTACATCGAGGGCGGCTGGCCGGGGGCCAACCCGAAGGACACCGAGTTCTTCCGTCGGGCGGTGTCCGAGCTGGACCTGCAGCACGCGAAGCTCGCCGCGTTCGGTGCCACCCGTCGCGCCGGGGTCGCCGCGGCCGACGACCCGCTGGTGGCGGCGCTGCGCGACAGCGGTGCCTCGGTGGTCACGCTGGTGGCCAAGTCGCACGACCGCCACGTCGAGCTGGCCCTGCGCACCACGCTGGAGGAGAACCTCGCGATGGTGCGCGACACCGTCTCCCACCTCGTCGCCGAGGGGCAGACGGTCTTCCTCGACGCCGAGCACTTCTTCGACGGCTACCGCGCGAACCAGGCCTACGCGCTGGAGGTGCTGCGGACGGCGTACGAGGCCGGCGCCGAGGTCGCGGCGCTGTGCGACACCAACGGCGGGATGTTGCCGAGCTGGGTCGGCGACGTGGTCGGCGACGTGGTGTCCAGCACCGGCGGCCGCGTCGGCATCCACTGCCACAACGACACCGGCTGCGCAGTGGCCAACAGCCTCGCCGCCGTCGACGCGGGCGCCACCCACGTCCAGGGCACGATCAACGGGTACGGCGAGCGCACGGGCAACGCCGACCTCATCTCGGTCGTGGCCAACCTCGAGCTCAAGCTGGACCGTCAGGTGCTGCCGCAGGGGCTGCTCGCGGAGGCCACCCGGATCGCGCACGCGGTCGCCGAGGTCACCAACGTGCCGCCCGCGTCGCGTCAGCCGTACGTCGGCACGTCGGCGTTCGCGCACAAGGCGGGTCTGCACGCCAGCGCCATCAAGGTTGACCCGGACCTCTACCAGCACATGGACCCCGCGGGCGTCGGCAACGACATGAGGCTGCTGGTCTCCGACATGGCCGGTCGCGCGTCGATCGAGCTGAAGGGCCGTGAGCTCGGCTTCGACCTGTCCGGTGACCGTGACCTCGTCACCCGGATCACCGAGCGGGTCAAGGTGCTGGAGTCGCGCGGCTACACCTTCGAGGCCGCCGACGCCTCCTTCGAGCTGTTGCTGGTCGAGGAGGTCGAGGGCCACCGCCCGTCGTACGTCGACGTCGAGTCGTGGCGGGTGATCACCGAGACCCAGACCGGTCCGGGCACCGAGGCCATCTCCGAGGCGACCGTGAAGCTCACCGCTGCCGGGGTCCGCTACGTCGTCACCGGTGAGGGCAACGGCCCGGTCAACGCGCTCGACCAGGCGCTGCGCCAGGCCATCGGGCAGGCCTACCCGGAGGTCGCCAAGCTCGAGCTGATCGACTACAAGGTGCGCATCCTCGACCAGGGCCACGGCACCGACGCGATCACCCGGGTGCTGATCGAGACCTCCGACGGCAGCTCCTCGTGGTGGACCGTCGGTGTCGGGCACAACGTCGTCGAGGCGTCCTGGGAGGCGCTGCTCGACGCCGTCACGTTCGGGCTGCGGCGCGCAGAGCAGACGACGGGCCGCTGACGGGGGAGCGGTGAGTCCTGAACCGGTCGCTGGGTCGGTTCGGTTGGTGGCTCACCGCCGGGAGAGGGCCGCGGGTGGGAGCGGTGAGCCTTGAACCGTTCTCGAGGACGTTTCGGGTGACATCTCACCGCCCGCGGCGGCTCTTCGTTGGGAGCGGTGAGTCTTGAACCGTCCGGCAAGTCGGATCGGTTGATGGTGCACCTCCCCGGCGAGCGGGTCAGACCGGACGGCGTGTGAGGATCGGGGGCGTGGCTCGGGTCCGGTACGTCCTCGTCTACCCCTACTCCGGGTTCCGGGACCGGCTCTGGGATGCGGAGCAGCACCCGGACGGCCGCGGTCGGGACCCTGACGTCGATGCGGTGGCGAGAACCTCCAGGCGAGTCTGTGAGGCCTACTCCCGCGGACTCGTCGAGCTGGGCCTGGAGGGCAACCACGGCGAGGTGCGGGTCTTCGTCCATCGTTCTCACCGTGATGACGAGGTCGTGCCGGTCAGCACCTATCTGAAGTGGACCGAGGGTTTCGAGATGGCCCACGTCGGTGTCCCGGTGGGAGCAGGCGCCTGGTCGGAGCAGCGGCGAGCTCGGATGCTGCTCGAGGCGTTCCATGCGGTGATGACCCGCTTCGGGCACGCGCGGGGCTGGCCCCTCGCCGGGCTCGAGCGGTTGCACGACGACTACCTCGACACCGGACTGGACCTCGCCTGGCGAAGCGCCTGGAAGAGCAGCCCCGACAGGCGAACGGAGGCCTGTCTCGATGCGTGGCTGCACGACGACGGGTTCAGCAGGGTGCGCATCCTGCTCCGCGACCGGACGTCCGGTGAGATCGCCGGGTCCTCCGAGGTGGTCGAGGGGCCGGTGGCGGAGGTGGCGCTCAAGCGAGAGTCGAAGACGCTGCGCTGGCGCGACCGCGACACGGTCGAGCTGTCGCTCTCCACGTTTCTCGGCAATCGCACCCCAGTCCCCCTGGTGGCGTCAGTGCCGAGTCTCCACCAGGTCACTCCCTGGCCCGAGCGAGCACCGGTGCGCACGGAGCCCGCCCCTGAGTTCTCGGTCGACCCAGCGTGGTCCGAATGATCCGGGTGCCACAGCGGGTCTCGTAGACGGACAGGCAGAAGTACCCCACAGATCCCGGCCTCAGGCGTGAGTGTTCAGGGGGCAGAGACTTCTGCTTGTCCTCCTACGAGGCCGGATCCGCTTACCGGCCGGTGATCCGGCGGGCGAGGTCCTCCCAGCCGGCCATCAGCCGCTCGACGGGGAACCCGCCCAGCGACATCTGCTGCTCGAGGATCGGGATCTCCAGGGGCGCCAGCAGCGCCGTCGCGAGCACCGGCAGGTCGCCGTCGACTCCGAGCTGCCCCAGCAGGTGCTGCACGTGCATGGCGGTGAACGAGTAGGCCCCGACCGCCCGTGAGCCGGTCGCGCCGGCCGCGCGGATCAGGTCGGCGTGGACCAGGGTGGTCTCGAGCCTGGAGCGTCCGAAGGCGATGAGCCGCTCCCACGGGTCGGCGCCCGGGCCCAGCGGGGGAGGGCCGGAGATGACCGAGGCCTGCCAGGCGGACTCGGAGAAGTCGAGCACCGCAGCCATCAGGCCCTCGCGGGACTCGAAGCGCCGGAAGACGGTCCCCTTGCCGACGCCGGCTGCCGCTGCGACCGCCTCCATCGTCACGCAGCCCACGCCGCGCTCCTCGACCAGCCGGCGCGCAGCGCACAGCAGCGCCTCGCGGTTGCGGGCCGCGTCGGCACGCTCGACCGGCGGCTGGTCGGCCACCGGGAGCAGGAGCGGCTCGGGCATGCCGGTCACCCTAGTGAAGTCGGGCGGCGAGGTCGGACGGAATAGAAGCGGACCGTGGTCCGTTTAGGCCCCGATCGTCCGTCGACCCCCTCAAGAGGAGCTCACCATGACCACTCGTGTCGCCGTCCTCGTCGGCAGCCTGCGCGCCGACTCCGTCAACCGCCGTCTCGCCGAGATGCTGCGCGACCAGGCCCCTGAAGGCGTCGAGCTGCAGCTCGTCGACGGGCTCGGCGACCTGCCGTTCTACAACGAGGAGATCGACACCGACGATGCCGCCTCCGCCGTGCTGGCGCTGCGTGGGGCCGTCGCGTCCTCCGACCGGGTCCTCGCCGTCACCCCGGAGTACAACGGCACCATGCCGGCCGTCCTCAACAACGCGCTGGACTGGCTCTCGCGCCCATACGGCGCCGGCGCCATCGTCGGGAAGCCGTTCGGCGTCATCGGCACCACCCCCACGCCGTACGGCGGCAAGTGGGCCCACGCGGACGCCGCTCGCTCCGCGGGCATCGCGGGCGCCCGCGTCGTGGAGTCGGTCGTCGTCTCCCAGCCGGGAGTCGGTGTCGACGTGCTGACCGACCCCGAGGTCCGCGCCCGGCTGCTCGACGCCCTGCGCCTGCTGGTCGAGGCCGAGGAGGCCCCGGTCGCCGCCTGACCGACCGTCGCTCTCCGCCGAGCCGGCGCAACCTTCCGGAAGGATGCGCCGGCTCGGCGCGGGAATCGGCCCTACATTGGCAGCGTGAGCGAGATCGTCGCGCCCCAGGGGCCCCAGCAGCCCGCGGGGCCCCCGGAGCCCGGGCAGCCCCGGACCTGGGACATCGTCGCCACGACCGTCGAGCTGATCCTCCTGGCGCTGGCCGGGATGGTGTCGTCGTTCGCCGGCCTGATGCTGGTGATGGCGTCGGACTCCTGCGGCACCGGCACCACGGAGTGCAGCACCGGCGTGATCCTCCTCGGGGTCGGCCTCGCCGTCATCGCGCCCTGGGTGGCGCTGCTCGCGATGGGCACGTGGGCGGTGGTGCGTCTCGTCCGCCGCAAGCTCGCGTGGTGGGTGCCGCTGCTCGCGGTCCCGCTCTGGGCACTGGTCTTCGCCCTCGGCGTCGCGGTCACCTTCGCGGGCGTCAGCTGATCGAGCCGGCGTATTGATACGCCGGCTCGGCCGGACGAGTGAGCAGGACGGGTGGGCTAGCGTCGGCGGCATGGCCGAGCTGCACGACCTGACCGCGCTGGAGCAGGGGGCCGCGGTCGCGGCCGGGGAGGTGTCCTCGGCCGAGTTCGTCGAGCACTACCTGGAGCGCATCGATCGCCTCGACGGGCCGGACGGGGTGGGTGCCTTCGTGACCGTGACGGCCGAGCAGGCCCGTGAGCGCGCGCTCGCCGGCCGGGCGGCCCCGGGCGACGGCCCGCTGCGCGGCGTACCCACCGCGATCAAGGACCTCAACCTCACGGCCGGGGTGCGCACGACCTTCGGCTCCGCGGCCTACGACGACTTCGTGCCCGAGGTCTCCGACGGCGTCGTGCTGTCGATGGAGGCGGCGGGCCTGGTGAGCCTGGGCAAGACGGCGACGCCGGAGTTCGGCTCGCCCTGCTACACCGAGCCCGACGGACGGCCGCCGAGCGTGACACCGTGGGACCGCACCCGGACCGCCGGCGGCTCCTCGGGAGGTGCGGCTGCGGCCGTCGCGGCCGGGCTGGTGCCGGTCGCGCAGGGCTCCGACGGCGGCGGCTCGATACGGATCCCCGCCTCGTGCTGCGGCTTGGTGGGGTTCAAGCCGTCGCGTGGCCGGATCAGCGGCTCCCCGATGTACGGCGACCCCGTCGGCCTGGCCACGGCCGGCCCGATCGCCCGGACCGTCCGCGACGCCGCCGCGCTGCTCGACGTGCTGGCCGGACGTCGCCCCGGGGACCCGTACTTCGCGCCGCCGGCCGGCCCGTTCCTCGACGCCTGCGACCACGAGCCCGGTCGGCTGCGGATCGCGCGGTTCGTCGAGCCGGTGATCGCCGACGTCGAGGTGCACTCCGAGGTGCGGCAGGCGTGGGAGGACGCCTCGCGCCTGCTGGAGTCGCTCGGCCACACCGTCGAGGACGTCCCGGTGCCGATGAGCCACGACGCCGTGCCGGTCTTCGAGACCTGCTGGGCCGTCCTCACCGCGCTCTCGCCGGCGCCGCCGGGCCGCGAGCACCTGCTGCGACCGCTGACCCGCTGGCTGGGGGAGCGGGGGCACGCGCTGAGCGGGCCGGAGTTCGGGCTGGCCATCGGTGCCATGCGACGCCACGCCGCCTCCGCTCTCGAGTCGCTGGCGGCGTACGACGCGGTCCTGACGCCGACCTTGGCGACCCCGCCGGTGCCGGTCGGCGCGCTGCGCGACGACGAGCACCCCGAGCGCGACTTCGAGGCGCAGAAGGCCTTCACGCCCTGGACCTCGGCCTGGAACGTCACCGGTATGCCGGCGGTCTCGCTGCCGCTGCACTGGACCCCCGACGGCCTGCCGGTCGGGGTGATGCTGGCCGCCCGGCCGGCCGACGATGCGCTGCTGCTCTCGCTGGCCGCCCAGGTCGAGGCTGCCGCGCCCTGGCACGATCGGCGGCCGCCGGGCTGGTGAGCGGTGAGTGGTGAACCGATCGGGGTGCTGACTCGGTTGAGGGCTCACCGCTCCCGGTCCGCTGCCGCGGTGAGCGGTGCGTGGTGAACCGTCGTGCGACTCGGAACGGTTGAGGACTCACCGCCCCCCGCCGTCGCCCGCGGTCAGTCCCCGAGCCCCCGGGCGGCGAGTGCGTCGCCCTGCTCGTGCGCCCGGGCGACGACCCGCACCACGAACGGCGTCAGGTAGACCCGCGGGTTGCGCCCCAGGCCGCGGGCACGGGCCGCGTCGCGGGTCTCGAGCGCCAGCGCGAGGGTGCCGGGCAGCGCGCCGATCGCCAGCGAGATCGTCAGGGCGACCCGCTCGGGGTCGACCCCGACGACACGCAGCGGCCGAGCCGCCCGCACCAGGGTGTCGAGCATGGCGTTGACCGGTGTCGTCGCGCTGACCGTGATGGCGGCCAGCGCCAGTGCGACCAGGTCGACCAGCGTCTCGACCGCTTTCGCCGGCCCGTCGATCCACCACTGGAACCCGGCTGCCATGACGGCCAGCACCAGGATCGCCCGGGTGGCGCGCGCCAGCGTGGCCAGGCGTACGCCGCCGACGGCTGCCGCGAGGAGCGCGAGCCCCAGGAAGACCGGTGCGGCCGCCGCCGACCGCGTGAGCACCACGGTCAGGCTGAACGCGGCCAGCCCGAGCAGCTTCACGCCGGTGGGGCAGCGGTGCAGCCAGGAGTCCCCGGGCTGGTGCACGCCCACCAGCAGCGGCGAGCTCACGCGGGACCCTCGTGCCCGTCGTGGGCGGCCCGGTCGACCGCGTCGACGTACGCCGCCACGCCCGTCGGTCCGTCGGCGTCGGCGACCACGCGGCCGTCCGCGACGACGAGCACCCGGTCGCAGCGGACGGCCAGGTCGAGGTCGTGGGTCAGCAGCACGAGCTGCTGGGGGAGCCCCATGAGCAGGTCGCCGACCCGCCGGGAGTTGGCCAGGTCGAGCAGGGTGGTGGGCTCGTCGGCGACCACGACGGCCGGGTCGGTGGCCAGCACGCCGGCCAGCGCGAGCAGCTGACGCTGGCCGCCGGAGAGGTCGTGGACGCTCTGGTGCGCCTGGGCGGCCAGGCCGTGCTCGGCGAGCACCGCGAGGGCCCGCTCGCGACGCCGGGCCGGGTCGCGCTCGAGCCGGCGCAGCGACAGCTCGACGTCCTCCACGCAGGTCGGCATGACCAGCTGCGCGGCCGGGTCGGTGAAGCAGAACCCCACGCGCCGGCGTACCTCCGCGCCCCGGCGCGCCACGTCGAGCCCGTCGACCAGCACCCGGCCCGTGGTCGGGGCGACCAGGCCGTTGAGCAGCCGGGCGAGGGTGGACTTGCCCGAGCCGTTGGCGCCGACGACGCCGATCCGCTGCTGGGTGAGCCGCAGGTAGGTGGGGTGCAGCAGCACCTTCTCGCCGGTCCCGTCCGGCCCGGCGGGGGTGGCGACCGAGACGCCCGCCGACTCGAGCTCGAGGACGGGCACGGTCAGCTGCGGGCGGGGCGGACGGCGCGGGCCCGGAGCAGCCGGGGGAAGGCGCGGTGCACCTCGGCGGCGATCAGCGCGACCATCGTGGTCTTGAGCAGGTCACCGACCCAGTAGAGGACGTCGATGCGGAACGCCTCGGCCACCGACATGTCCAGGGTCACCATCAGGCCGATGATGCCGGCGGGGTGGATGACCAGGATGCTGCCGGCGATCGAGCACAGGAAGACCACGGCCGCACGCGTCTTGCCGCGCTCGCCGGCCAGGTAGGTCACCAGCAGGCCGGCCACCAGCGCGGCGACCGGGAACGACAGCAGGTAGCCCGCGCTGGGCTGGGTGAAGGTGCCCAGGCCCGAGGTGTGCTCGGCGAAGACCGGCAGGCCGATGGCGCCGAGCGCGAGGTAGAGCAGCACCGACAGGAACCCGCGCAGCGGACCGAGCAGGCAGCCGGCCAGCATCACGCCGGAGGTCTGCAGCGTGATCGGCACGCCGGCGCCGCCGACCGGGATCGCCCCGACGTAGGCCAGCGCCGAGATGAGCGCCGCGAACGACGCGATCAGCGCGAGGTCGGTCGCGCCGAGCCGCGAGCGGCGGGTCGGCTCCTCGGCCCGCGCATCGGTGGGCTGGTCGGCGGTGGGCTGGCCGGTGGTCTCGGCAGTCATCGGTGCGTCTCCTCGGTGGATCTGGGGGCCGTGGTGGGAACGGGCATGAACACTGTTCAGGACGGCCCGGCCACCCTAGGCGCCAGCCGCTAGCGTGCGTGGTGCCGTCCCACCCCGTGAGGAGCCACTGTGTCCTGGACCACTGCCGACATCCGCGACCAGACCGGCCGTGTCGCGCTGGTCACCGGCGCCAACGGCGGGCTCGGGCTGGAGTCCGCGATCGCGCTGGCCGGTGC